>CAJWJW010000026.1 GCA_913041775.1 uncultured Flavobacteriales bacterium | reverse complement strand
CAGGATTTATTTTAATGTGGGGTGGTGGTGCTGCCGACGACACAAGTTTTAATCCTGAGATTTTTAGCTTTACACGAATTACACTAGCCCCTATATTTATATTAATAGGTTTTGTAATTGAGATTTTCGCCATAATGCACAAGTCAAAAAACTAATTAATGGGAATTGTAGAAGCACTAATTTTAGGCTTTGTTCAAGGATTAACCGAATTTTTACCCGTTAGCAGTAGTGGACATCTAGAAATAGCAAAGGAACTGTTGGGTATTTCTGAGCAGGAACAAAACTTACTAATGACGGTAGTACTTCATGCTGCAACAGCGCTAAGCACCATTGTTATATTTAGAAAAGATATCACCCAAATTTTTGCTGGTTTATTCCAATTTAAGTGGAATGAAGAAGCCAAGTTTTCGGTTAAAATTATTATTTCAATGATTCCTGGGGCAATTGTAGGTCTTTTTTTCGAAGAGGAAATAGAAGCTCTTTTTGGCGGACAAATACTATTAGTCGGGAGTATGCTCTTACTTACAGGCTTACTTTTATTTTTAGCTGATAAAGCAAAAAAAACGGACAAAAAAGTAAGTATGTTTAATGCTGTTTTAATTGGGATTTCTCAGGCTATTGCTATACTTCCAGGGATTTCTAGATCTGGCGCAACCATCTCGACTTCTGTATTATTAGGTGTAGATAGAGAGAAAGCAGCAAGATTCTCCTTCCTTATGGTAGTTCCCTTAATTTTGGGTAAAATGGCAAAAGATGTATTAAGTGGTCATTTGAGTGCCCAAACAAGCAACATTCTACCTTTAGTCTTTGGTTTTATTGCAGCATTCATCACAGGATTAGTGGCCTGTAAGTGGATGATTAGACTGGTAAAAAAGAGTCAGTTAAAGTATTTTGCATACTACTGCTTTGCAGTAGGAATTATCTCTATAGCTTCACAATTGGTTTAATATTGAAAATTTACAGCTTCAGAAACCTTAATATAATAAGCCTCCCCAAGTTGTAAGGCGCCTATATTATTAAAGTTATAATTGGGCAAATAAACATTTCCAACTTCATCCTTTACAATGATTACCTGGCTGCTTATAGAACTAAAATACACCGTTGAGTTGATTGACTCAGTTGCATAATACGGCATTATATTCCAACCCAGATCTAAAGGAATTACAAATTCAGAGGACATTAATAAGCCTGTCCAATTTACGCTTACATCATTAGAGAATTTAGCTAAATAGCCTTTAGTATTATGGTAATTACCTATAGTATTCAGATTAAAACTTGGCCAAAACACATTACCTGCAGCATCTTTTAAAATAACCAATTCGGTAGAAATATCAGCAAATAAATCTTCCATAGATTCGTTTTCGGTTACTACACGTTTAGATAGTAAATTCCAACCATTATGAAAATCTAAACTTTGAGTAAAGTCTATAGCTGGGCAATCATCTTGTTGAATCCCATTTTCTAAAAGCAGCGTATGTAAAGTAGCATACGTGGCAGCACTTGTACCCTCATATAAAATCACTCCGCTTGTATCTATTAACACATAAAAAGGCAAACTTGTAACTTCGTATGCTTCGTGAACATGAGAGCCTCCACCATCCACACCACTAACAATTGGATGATCGCCTTGGTACAAATTATGAAAAACTTGCGTATCGTAATCCGAACCATCTAAACTTATAGAAAGCACCACTAAGTCACTTTGATTGCAACCAAAATCATGGTAGATTTCTGAAAACTCTGGAACACCTTCTGCACAAGGACCACACCAAGTAGCTAAAAAATCTATAAGTACAAACTGCCCGTTGTTTAAAGTTTCGCTTAAAACAAAAACCGATCCTTGGTTAGTTGTAACCGTGAAATCTGGAGCTTGAGCAAACAAGAATTGCTGTAAAAATAGTAGACTTAAAAATAACACCTTTTTCATAAGGGCAAGTTATCAATAAATTTGATAGATGCAGAGCACTAAATACTATGCTAATTTATTTCGCTAACACACATTTAAAATAGTTTACCTTGGCTCGTCTTTTGTTAGACGATTAAAAACTACACCATGAAAACAATTTTCAGTCTCATACTAAGCATACTTATTAGCTCAACAAGTATAGCTCAAACAGAAATAACCACACTATTTATCGGTAATAGCTATACTTTCGTAAACGACTTACCGGGGATAATCAATGACATTGCACTATCTAAAGGGAATACATTTAACTACCAAAGTCATACTCCTGGAGGATCGACACTTGCACAACACGCCTCAAATTCTAATGTACAAGACCTATTAAACACTGAGGCCTGGGATTATGTAATTCTTCAAGATCAAAGCCAAAACCCATCATTCCCACCTAGTCAGGTAGCCAATGAGGTTTATCCATATGCAGAAAGCTTATGTGAAGATGTAAGACTAGCAAATGCCTGCTCTAAACCCATGTTTTTTATGACTTGGGGAAGAGAGAATGGAGATACGCAGAATTGTGTGTTTTATCCACCCTTATGCACTTACGAAGGGATGCAAGACCGTTTAACGGAATCGTACACAGAAATGGCAGAGGATAATAATTCTCTGTTAGCACCTGTAGGCACAGCATGGAAGAGCATTCGAGAAAGCCACCCAAACATTAATTTATATTCGTCTGACGGCTCTCACCCTAGCATACATGGCTCGTATTTAGCTGCTTGCGTTTTTTATGCCACATTGTTTTCAGACAACCCATTCAATATCTTTATTCCGCAAGGGATAACGATAGAGGAAGCGCTAATTATTCAAGAAACAGCTTATAATACCACCATCGAAAACGATATTGATTTTACCTTACAAGTACAAGCAACTGCAACTTATGAGCTTATAGGAGATAGTCTGTATTTTTACAACGAAAGTTTAAATTCTACTTCAATACAATGGTTAGGGATTACACAAAATATTATTTCTACTAAGGATACACTAAGCGAATATATCGGTGATTTTACAGATATTTATGAAGTACAACTATTGGTTACTGATGGATGTACGGAATCTACAATAACACTTCAAATTAATGACCTTGCAATAGATGACCTTAAAACGGTTACTTCAATATACCCAAACCCGTCTAAAGGACTGCTAAATTATGAAGGTGAAAGTAATTCATTACAATCAATTGCTGTGTATAACGCCTTAGGAGTCTGTGTTTATAAAAACAATGAAATTAAAACCAACAGCTGGGACTTCACATACTTTGCTGAAGGACTCTATTTTATTGAGTTCAATGGTAAAAATACTGTTAAAAAACACCTAAACTGGATTAAGAAAAACTGATTAGCTCCTATTTTAAGGCGTTCTTTTACATTATCTTTGCAGCATGCAAGAACGGGTAATTATAAGCGGAATGGGGAGTATATCTTCCATGGGTAGCAATGCAGCTGAAGTTTGGAAAAACTACAGTGCACAAACTACGCGTATTACTTCTTGCTGTTTTAATGATAGCAATACGGCAGTAGGAAAACTTCACCTTGAGGAAGACAAACTCATTAAGGAAGTACGCAAAGAAAATTTACATTTCAGAAGATTAGACAAAACTGTTTTACTTTCTATTATTGCTGCTCGACAAGCAGTAAAACAAGCCAATTGGAAGGCAGAAGACAATATGAGTGTAAACTTAGGTTCGTCTAGAGGTGCTACACAGTTGTTCGAAAAATACCACAAAAACTTTTTAGAAAACGAAAATAAACGATTAAGTCCAGTTGTGTCGCCAACTACAACATTAGGAAATATATCCTCTTGGGTGGCATATGACTTAGGTACAAAAGGAGCTAGTTTTTCGCATTCCATAACCTGTAGTACTGCACTACATTCTGTTTTAAATGGTATCGCTTGGCTACAAGCTGGTATGGCTGATAAATTTATAACAGGTGGAGCTGAAGCGCCCTTAAGTGATTTTACCATTGCACAAATGAGAGCTTTGAGAATCTATTCTGAAGAAAAAGGGCAATTTCCTTCTTTGCCTTTAGAAAAAAACAAAACCACAAATTCGCTCGTCTTAGGCGAAGCAGCAGCAGCATTTTGCTTAGAGAAAGATGAGGGGCAACAAAAACTGGCAACTATTCAAGGAATTGGTTTTGCAACTGAATTAATTGAGCATAACGTATCGCTTTCTACAGAAGCTAAATGTTTACAAGACTCTATGGAAAAGGCATTAAAAAATGCTAATTTAACAGAAGTAGACAGTATTATAATGCATGCTCCAGGAACTTTAAAAGGAGACAAAAGCGAATACACGGCAATTAATACACTCTTCGGAGAAAAATTACCGCACTTAATCTCTACTAAATATACTACAGGACATACTTTTGGAGCTTCTGGAGCTTTAAGTATGGAATTGGCGATACTTATGTTAAAGCATAATAAACTTATTAACTTCCCATATGAAAGCCTTCCAACAGGAAAGCCTAAAGAAGTTAAAAACATAATGATAAATGCGACTGGGTTTGGAGGAAATGCAGTGAGTATCATTTTATCGAAATAAAAAGAACTAAAAAAAAGAAGGCTTATATTTGAGCTGAAAATCAAGGATACAGAGGATGGAAAATAGAAAAAATTGGACTAGAGAAGAAGTTCTTGAACTTTATAAAAAACCTTTATTAGAGTTAGTTTTTCAAGCTGCTCAAGTACACAGACTACACCACGATCCGCTCGAGGTTCAAGTAAGTACTTTACTTTCTATAAAAACTGGGGGCTGCCCAGAAGACTGTGGCTATTGTCCGCAAGCCGCTCGTTACCACACAGACATTGCAAAAAACGACTTAATGTCTGTGCAAACAGTAAAAGCACAAGCCTTAAGAGCCAGAAGTTCTGGCTCGTCGAGAGTATGTATGGGTGCGGCATGGCGTAATGTAAAAGAAGGCGAAGACTTCGATCAGGTTTTAGAAATGGTTCGTACTGTGCGTGACCTAGATATGGAAGTTTGCTGTACTTTAGGAATGATTACCCCAGACCAAGCCAGAAGATTATCTGAAGCTGGTCTTTACGCATACAACCACAATTTAGATACCTCAGAAGAGCACTATAAAAAAGTGATCTCTACTAGAGGTTATGAAGATAGAATTGAGACTATTGGAAACGCGAGAAAAGCAGGCTTAACAGTTTGTTCGGGTGGGATTATTGGAATGGGAGAACAAATAGAAGATCGTGCTGCTATGTTAGTAACACTTTCCAACTTAAACCCCTACCCAGAATCGGTACCTATTAATGCCTTAGTGCCTGTAGAAGGGACTCCAATGGAGGAGCAAGAACAAATTCCAATTTGGGATATGATTCGAATGGTAGCAACAACGCGTATAGTACTCCCTAAAACTACAGTTCGATTATCGGCGGGTAGAACAGAAATGACCGACGAAGGGCAAGCTTTATGCTTTATGTCTGGTGCAGGTTCAATTTTTGCTGGAGACAAATTACTTACCACTCCAAATCCGGATATTAATAAGGATATGGAATTATTTAGTACCTTGGGACTTGCACCTCAAAAAGCCTATAAAAAAGGTGATAAACCAGAAGTAAACGAAAATTACAAAAACAGTGAGTCTGGTGGAGAAAAAGCAAAATGGTCTAGACCTGCTCATGAGATAGACGCTAATATTGCTGCAACAAAAAGCGCTAAAGAAAAACGTAAAATAGAAGCAAATTCTTAAATTATGAAAAAACTAATCTTATCAATCGCCTTACTCGGTTTTACATTAAATAGTTCAGCTCAAGATTTCTCTTGGGGTCCTAAACTGAGTGTCTCATCACCTAGTTTTAAATTACAAGATGTAACTAGTATCGAAAGTGGCGATGATGCCATACAGTTACTAGAAGATACAGACCCTGTTTTAGGGTACCAAATAGGTGTTTTTGCCCGTATTTCCTTATTGGGAATATACGTTCAACCTGAAGTACTTTTTAGCAATGCTAAATCAGAAATATCTTACTCAGTATTAGTAGATGAATTTGATGAGGCTAGCAGAGAAACAATAGTTGGTGAAGTAAAACTAAATAAAATAGATATTCCTGTAATGTTTGGAAAGCGGTTTTTGAAAGTTTTCAGAATTAATGCTGGACCTGTTTTTACACTCCCTTTGGGTGATAATATTAGTTTAGAAGGATTAGATGATGCGTTTGAGGATGTGCAAACCAATTACAAAAGCGCAACTGTAGGAGCACAAATTGGGGCTGGTTTAGACTTGTCTATCCTTAGTATAGACCTGCGATACGAAATGGGATTACAATCTATTTCCGATGGAATTACCATTGGCGAGACTAAGTTTAATCCAGACCAAAGACTCAATCAATTTCTAGTCTCTGTTGGAATTAAATTCTAAACAAAATACAATCCTATTTAATGCCTCTGTTATACAGAGGCATTTTTTTTGGATAAACATTTTTAAACTTTCAGCACAGCAAATAACAAGTTAAGAAGGAATAGCTTATTTTTGTGTTCATAAATAAAAAAGCATGTTACAAGTAGCCTATATTAGAGAGCATAAGGAAGAAGTAATCAAACGATTAGCTATAAAAAACTTCGATGCTAAAGACATTATCGAAGAGCTAATAGCCTTAGACGAAAAAAGACGAAATACACAGTCCGAAAACGATGCTATTTTAGCAGATTCTAATAAGTTATCGAAAGAAATCGGTATGCTTTACAAGTCTGGAAATACAGAAGAGGCTAATGCTAAAAAAGCAGAAACCGCTGAGCTAAAAGAAAAGACTAAAGCCTTACATATAGTACTTTCTGAAACGCAAGAAGCGCTACAAAACAAACTTGTACAAATACCAAACGTACCAAACGAGTCTGTCCCTGCTGGAAAAAGCGAAGAAGACAACGAGATAATAAGTCAAGAAGGAACGCTACCAAATTTAGGTGAAAATGCTAAACCGCATTGGGAATTGGTGGCAGAGAAAAATATCATTGATTTTGAATTAGGTGTAAAAATTGCCGGTGCAGGATTTCCTGTCTACCGTGGAAAAGGAGCACGTTTACAACGTGCTTTAATCAACTACTTTTTAGATAAAAATACTGATGCTGGATACGAGGAAATAATGCCTCCACATTTAGTAAACGAAGCTTCTGGATTTGGTACTGGTCAGCTCCCAGACAAAGAGGGGCAAATGTACCATGCTACAGAAGATAATTTATACTTAATACCTACTGCAGAAGTTCCAGTAACAAATATCTTTAGGGATGTTATTGTAAAAAAAGAAAACTTTCCAATTAAGTGCACTGCCTACACTCCTTGCTTCCGTAGAGAAGCTGGTTCGTATGGAAAAGATGTAAGAGGATTGAATCGTTTACACCAGTTTGATAAAGTCGAAATAGTTCAAATTCAACACCCTGAGGAGTCATATAAAACACTAGACACAATGGTAGAACATGTAGCGAATATTCTTCGTGAATTGGGTTTACCGTTTAGAATTTTAAGACTCTGTGGTGGAGACCTCAGCTTTACTTCTGCCCTAACCTTCGATTTTGAAGTGTATTCTGCAGCGCAAGACAAATGGTTAGAGGTGAGTTCGGTTTCGAACTTCGAGAGTTACCAAAGTAATCGCTTGAAACTACGTTTTAAAGACGAGGATAAAAAGACCAAACTATGTCATAGTTTAAATGGTTCTTCTTTGGCTTTACCACGTATAATGGCAGCCCTACTAGAAAACTATCAAGACGCAGATGGAATTAATATCCCTGCTGTATTGGTTCCTTATTGTGGCTTCGATAAAATCTAATAAATAACCTCAGCTAAGACTTCGGTTTTTTATGATGTTAAAAAATACATACTACATATTCATTTCTGCTCTGTTGCTTTCTTCTTGTCAAGAAATAAACATCAATAAGGAGGTAAACTACACGTTACTTCTCGATTCTCTAGTGCTTCATCAAAATGAACTATTGGAAGAATTAGACACTACAAAAATAAATGAATACCTCAAAAAAGCTCAAGAGAGACTAGCACTATTTGAACTAGAAGACTTAAGTTACTTCCAGAAACAATGGTTACTACATGAAAAAATAGCTTACCAAAAAATAGTTTCAAGCTTTTATCTATTCAATAACAAAACTGACAGTTTAAGAAACGATTTAGGGTTTTCTAAAAAACAAATTAGAGCTTTAAAAAACGACTTAGTACATAGGCATTTAAGCAAAGAGCAATTTTCTGCTTATTTACTTGAGGAACAAAAAGCACTGGGGAAACTGAATATTTTAACAGAAAAGCTACGAAGTACCTTTCACAATAACACCGAACAATTTGACTCATTAGAGGCTAAATTACAAGGGGTATTTATACAGTTAAACGCAATACAAAACAAACATGAATAGTTTATTAAAGACTACAATTAAGCTGTTTTTATTAGCACTTTGCTTTCCTGTTGTTTTGGTAGCTCAAAACAACAACCAAGCACAATTGGCCAATCAGTTTTTTAAATCTGGGGCTTTTCAGAAAGCAAGTGAAATTTATACCGGTCTATACAAAACACATAAATCGCCCAATTATTACCAGGGATTACTAGATTGTTATCTAGAATTGGATAAAATTGAGGAGGCAGAAAAACTAATAAAAAAACACAGTAAAAAACAGACCAAAAACACCTCTTTATTAGTCGATTATGCACATATATATACTTTAAAAGGGGAAACTAAAAAAGCAGCAAAGAAATTTAAAGAACTATTAAGTCAGCTGAATGAAAATGATCATTTGGTTTCGGTTACCGCTAATAGACTTTATAAATTTGAGTATTTTGATTACGCTATTAAGGCCTATGAAATTGGACTTTTAAACCCATCTAAAAGCAAGTACAGCTTTCAAATAGCTAGAATATATGGGCAGCTAGGGAATATTAGTTTGATGTATGAAAATTATTTAGAACTCATAACCTATAATAAACAGTATTTACAAAGTGTAAAAAACACTTTAAATAGAACTATAAATAACGAGCCAGAAAATGAAAACAACCTTTTATTAAAAGGTCTTTTATTGAAAAAAGTTCAGGAAACGGGAAATGAAAATTTAGCTGATTTATTAATTTGGTTATTTATACAGGAAAAGAATTTTTCTGCTGCTTTTGATCAGGAGAAAGCAATGGATCAGAAGCTAGATTCAGATCAAAAAAAAGTATTTATTCTCGCGTCTATTTGCAGAAAGAACAAAGCATTTGATGTAGCCAAAGACTGTTACGCATACATTATTGACTTAGGCACAGAATCAACTTATTATTTAGATGCACAGCTAGCCATATTAACAGTAAATAAAGAACTGCTCGAAACCAAATCCAAAGTACTGAAAGAAGAATGGCAGCTCTTGGCTCAAGAATATATAACGAGTTTTTTATCTTTAGGAAAAACCAGTTATACAATTTTACTCATAAGAGACTTAGCCCAAATACAAGCCTTTAGATTGCACGATTTAAAAAATGCATCCGCAACGATTACCGAAGCTTTAGCAATACTGTCGGCAAGCGATGAAGACCTAGCCCAATGCAAATTAGTATATGCCGACATTCTTTTATTACAAAATGAAGTTTGGGATGCTATACTATACTATTCTCAGGTAGACAAGGCCTATAAACATGATGTTTTAGGGCATGAAGCAAAATTTAGAAGAGCTAAAATATCATACTATCAAGGAGATTTTGATTGGGCACAAGCACAATTAGACGTACTGAAAAAATCTACGGCTAAGCTAATTGCAAACAATGCAATGAAGTTATCCCTACTTATTCAAGACAACCTGAATATGGATACCACAACGGTAACTATGGAATTATTTGCACATGCTGATTTACTTATTTACCAAAACAAACTCGACCAAGCCTATAATACCCTAGACAGTATTATTATTCACTACCCAGGTCATAGCTTACTAGACGAGGCTTTATATCGACAGTATGAGATAAAAATGCAGCAAGATAAAAAGACAGATGCCAGCGAATTATTAGATCAAATAATTAGCTTCTTTTCTTTTGATATATTAGCAGATGATGCGAAATTTGCACAAGCTCATCTACAAGAGTATTATTTTAATAATACCACTTTGGCGCTCGAGCTCTATCAGGATATAATTACCAACCACCAGGATAGTTTTTTCCTCTCTGAGTCGAGAAAACACTTCCGTGAATTAAGCAAAGAGTAAAATGATTATATACAACGTTACCGTAAATATAGAAGAGACTGTAGAGCAAGAATGGCTCAATTGGATGAACAAGGCTCATATTTCTGAGGTATTAAAGACCGGAATGTTTACCGCTGCAAAAATGAGTAAGATACTGGTAGAAGAACAAATGGGAGGAGTAACCTACTCTATACAATACAGCTGTTTAAACCACGAAAATCTTGACCAATACAACGAGAGTTACGCCCCTGCATTACAACAGGAACACAACAATAAATTTCAAGGTAAGTTTGTCGCTTTTCGAACACTGATGGAAGTAATTAGTGAGTTTTAAATATGAAAACTACGAAAAACAAAAACCATTTCGTCCAAGGGAATAGCTGTAGCAAATTCCATGTGATAAATAGAACTCAATTATAGGTACATGAAAAAGGTAAGAGCTAAAAAACACTTAGGCCAGCATTTCCTAAAAGACCTTTCTATAGCCAGAGCTATAGTCGACGGCTTAAGTGGTGAAGGATATGAAGATGTAGTTGAAGTAGGTCCAGGAATGGGTGTACTTACCCAATATCTATTACCAAAAAAAAACTATACCACTCATGTTATAGAACTCGATAGAGAATCTGTAGCTTACCTACAGGGAAAGTATCCGGACTTAAGTCCGCGTATACACTCTACCGACTTTTTACAACTCGATTTAACCAAGCTTACAAGAGGGCAATTTGCACTTATTGGAAACTTCCCATATAATATCTCTTCTCAAATATTATTCAAAGCACTCGAATATAAAGAGCAGGTTCCAGAAGTAGTCGGAATGTTCCAGAAGGAAGTTGCCGAACGGGTAGCCAGTGGGCCAGGGAGTAAAAAATATGGAATTATCTCTGTATTACTTCAAGCTTACTACGATATAGAATATTTATTTACTGTAGAACCTGAAGTATTTGATCCTCCACCAAAAGTTAAATCTGGGGTTATTAGATTACGCAGAAACAACAAAGACAAACTAGACTGTAACGAGAAGTTTTTTAAACGTGTGGTTAAACAATCATTTAGTCAGCGGAGAAAAACACTTCGGAATTCTCTTAAACCACTTATTGGAGACAGTGGATTTAACGATCCTCTTTTAACTGAAAGAGCCGAGCAATTATCGGTGGAAGATTTTGTGTATCTTACCAATCAGCTGG
>CAJWJW010000025.1 GCA_913041775.1 uncultured Flavobacteriales bacterium | reverse complement strand
CTAAAAGATTTATGTACTACTGTATAAGTGTTCTTCCGTTTGTGATTTTTTATTCTTTCTATTTACAATTACTTAACACATTTTTAAAAACGGTTTAACATACCTTTTGCTTTCTAGGCATACATTTGCATCACAAACTAGAAAAATCAAATTATGAAGAAGTTTATTTATTTATGTATAGCGTCCTGCTTTTCTACTTTAGTAGTTGCACAGGAAGTTGTGCAGAATTCTTTCGGGAATGGCTTCTATAATGTTGTGGCTGCCGATAGCTCTTACAGCATGAAGTTGGCAGCCCGTATGCAATCTCTTTATATTGCCGATTGGGATGTTAATGACTCAGAAGGAATTCATAATGGCGGTTCTCAGTTTTTAATTAGAAGAGCTCGATTAAAATTTGGTGGATTTGTATTCAATCCTAAAGTTACCTATAAGTTAGAGTTGGGTTTGTCTAATAAAGATTTAGGTAAAGTAGACGATAGAAATAACAATGCTCCTAAAATGATTTTAGACGCAGTTGTAAAGTGGAATTTTTACAAAAACTTCACTTTATGGGCTGGTCAAACGAAATTACCAGGGAACAGAGAGCGTGTCGTTTCTTCGGCAAATTTACAGCTGGTTGATCGATCGTTATTAAATAAAAATTTCAATATCGATCGTGATATGGGAGTGCAATTGCGTCACCACTTTACAATTGGTAAAAACTTTATCGTACAAGAATCTCTTGCGATATCTCAAGGAGAAGGTAGGAATGTAGTACAAGAAAACTTAGGTGGTTACCAATGGACGGGTAGAATAGAAGTTTTACCCTTTGGTAAGTTTCAAGGTAAAGGCGATTATACAGGAGGTGCTTTGAAAAGAGAAGAAACGCCTAAGCTAGCAATTGGTGCTACGTATGATTATAATAATGCAGTTAGAAATAGATCTAACCAAGGGGATTATATGGTGATTGATACTAGCGATGTTTCTGGAAATTTAGATGATTACATATACTTCCAAACGAATGTAAATTCCATTTTTGTAGATGCTATGTTTAAATACCAGCGTTTCTCTTTTATGGCAGAGTATGCAATTAGAGGTGCTAGTAATCCCATAGTAAAACATACAAATGGAACTCCAATTCTTGATAATGATCAAGAGGTTGACAAATCTTACAACGTTCAGGTTGGTAATGGGCTAAATCTTATGTCGGGTTATTTGTTTAAGAATAACATTGAAGTAACAGGTCGTTACACTTCCATAGCTTTAGATAAAGCGATTACTGGCAAAGATCTACAAATCCAATATACCTTAGGTCTTTCTAAGTACTTTAAAGGTCATAAGCTTAAAGTTCAATCCGATATTAGTTACTTAACTTTAGAAAATAATGGTACAAGTGGTTTAATGTGCAGAATGCAGCTTGATGTGCATTTTTAAATAGCCTCTTTTCACATAATTATTCGTTTATAATTACATCACTCAAAAGTGAGAGCTCCATTATGGAACTCTCGCTTTTTTAATTATACTAATATAACTTGCCAACTCGATAGTATTACTATTATATTTGCGTAGATTCGTATTTAAATGAAAACACTCCCCATACAAATTGAGGTAAGCCCGAGCTTATATTCTAAAAACCCAGACTCTTCGGACTTGGGTAGGAAGATAATATCTAAAAGTATCGAATTGATAAATGAGATTGGTTTTGAGCTTTTTACATTTAAAAAACTTGGTATCGAAATTAGTTCTCCAGAGAGTTCTGTGTATCGTTATTTTGAAAATAAACATACATTATTAATCTATTTAACTAGTTGGTATTGGACATGGACAGAGTGTAGGATCGCTTTTGCGACAACCAATGTAGAATGTCCTGAACAAAGACTCAAAAAGTCGATTGATATTTTAACCAAACCAGTCTTAGTAGATAATTCAATTTCTTATGTAAATGAGGTCTTGTTGAGTGAAATAATCTTTTCTGAATCTTTAAAAACCTACCATACACGAAAGGTAGATGAGGAGAATAAAAAAGGTTGTTTTAAAGCTTATAAGTCTGTAGTTCAAAGAGTAAGTGACATTATCTTAGAAATTTCTCCGGATTATGAATTGCCACATATGTTAACCTCTACAATTATAGAAGGTGCACATCAGCAAAAGTATTTTTCAGACCACTTGCCTTCGCTAACAGATGTTACATCTGGAAAAGATACTATTTCAACATTTTATACAGGCTTAGCTTTTAATTCTTTAAAAAAATAATACATGAAAAATCCATTTGATTTTAAATTCTTAAAAGGAGATATATATGGCGGTCTTACAGCCGGTATTGTTGCGCTACCGTTGGCTCTTGCCTTTGGTGTAAGCTCCGGTCTAGGTCCTAGTGCCGGTTTGTATGGAGCAATTTTTGTTGGTTTCTTTGCGGCTCTTTTTGGAGGTACAAATACACAAATATCAGGTCCTACTGCACCAATGACTGCAGTTAGTATGCTTGTAATTGCTGGTATTGTAGCCACTTTTAATGGAGATATTAACTTAGCCTTACCTGCTATTTTAGCCGTTTTTTTATTGGCTGGACTTATTCAAGTTGCGCTTGGATTAATTGGTTTAGGGAAGTATATTAAATACATACCGTACCCTGTTGTTTCTGGATTTATGACAGCTATTGGTGTAATTATACTCATCACTCAAATTCTCCCTTCGATAGGTTATTACCCTAAAGAGGATATTGAATTTGTAGATCAATTTAAACCATATGCCGAAGAGATAATTTTAGATAATATTCTTAAAGAGGAAGCAGGTGAAGGTGTTTTGGTTTTAGAAGATTTTCAAGAAACTATAAAACGAGCTGCTAATATCACCCCAGCACAAATTCAAAAAGAATCACAAGCTTTAGCTAGTAAAGAAGTTTCCGGTGTTTTAGGAACCTTAAAGATTCTTCCTAGAGCTATGCAAAATATTAATTGGTTAGAGCTTTTATTAGCGTTAGGGACCATTATTATTATTTATGGATTTAAACGAATTACCACTAAAGTTCCTAGTACGCTGGTAGCTTTGGTTTTTATGTCTGGTATAGCTATTTTTTTAGGATTAGATTATAGACCTATCGAAGAAATTCCTAGTGGTTTACCTATTCCAGATTTTAGAGTCTTTACACAGTTTAGTTTTTCCAGTATTTCTCCTTATATTTTTAGTGCAATTACATTAGCCTTATTGGGTGCTATAGACACTTTACTTACTTCTGTTGTGGCCGATAATATGACTAAAACAAAGCATTTGCCCAATAAAGAATTAATTGGTCAAGGAATCGGGAATAGTATAGCCGCTCTTTTTGGTGGGATTCCTGGTGCTGGAGCGACTATAAGAACTGTAGTTAATATTAAAGCGGGTGGGAAAACTCGATTGTCTGGTATGTTTGCCGGTCTCGTACTCCTAATTGTCCTTTTAGCTCTTGGTCCTGTAGCTTCGCAAATACCAGCTGCTGTATTAGCGGGTATTTTAATTACTGTTGGTATTGGAGTTATGGATTATAAAGGGCTTAAGGCGATCCCTTGCATGCCTAAACAAGAAGTTATTATCATGTTTGTAGTACTCATTTTAGCTTCAGTATGGAATTTGGTCTATGCCGTAGGTATTGGATTGTTAATCTCTTCGCTTATGTTTATGAAGGCTATTGGAGATTTAACCTCTGCGCAGTCTCATTTAAGCCCACTACTTATAGATGACGAGGATTCTGCAGCAAAACAATTGCCTGAGAATTTGAAAGATAAAATCGTGGTTAAACAAATTATGGGACCTCTATTTTTCGGTTCTACCAGTGATTTTCAGCGTTTATCTCAAGAGATTTCCGAAGAGTCTTCGCTCGTAATTTTTAATATGGCACCAATGCAATATATAGATCAGTCAGGTTTATATGTATTGGAGGATGTGTTAATCGATTTGGTTAACCAAGGGAAAAAAATTATGCTTGTTGCTATTCCTAAACAGCCAAAACACCTACTCGGTGTAATAGATATTATTCCAGAACTAATTCCTACAACGCAAATTTTCGACTCCATCGAAGACTCTTTAGCTTGGATAAAAGAAACTGAAAAAGTTTAATAAAACACATTCGAAATGAAAGCACTTACGAAAGTACTACAAGAAAAAATGTCTCCTACTGTTGCTTTAAATAGCTTACTAGAGGGAAATAAAAGGTTCACTCAGCAATTGCAGGTAAACAGAGATCTTATGTCTCAAGTCTTTGATACTGCTACAGGTCAGTTTCCTTTTGCAGCAATATTGAGTTGTATCGATTCTAGAGTTCCAGCAGAAATTGTTTTTGATCAAGGTATAGGGGATCTCTTTAGTGTTAGAGTTGCTGGTAATGTAGTGAATGTAGATGTTTTAGGATCTTTAGAATATGCTTGTAAAGTTGCAGGATCTAAGCTTGTTCTCGTTATGGGGCATACCAAATGTGGTGCAGTTACTGCTGCTTGCGAAAATGTGGAACTAGGGAATATAACCTCTTTACTTGCTAAAATAAAGCCTGCTATTGCACTTTGCGAAAACAACTCAAACTCAGATGCAATATCCGTTGAGAATGTTTCAGTTAAAAATGTAGCGATTTCTATTGAAACTCTGCGAAAAGAAAGTCCAATTCTTGCAGAGATGGAACAGCAAGGCTTAATACAAATTGTAGGAGCAATATACGATGTGGCTTCGGGTATAGTGTCTGTAATTTAATAGTTTTGGTGTTAGACGAATCATTTACTGCTATTGATTTTACGCAGCAACTTTAAAGCGGGAGTGATTAGGAGTCTTGCGAATTTAAAAATTTCACATTTGCTCAGGTCACCTATCTGGAATTACTTTTATCGATTGTACTTTTCATAATTGCGACTTGAGTAATGTGGACTTAAAATTCCTAAAACCAATTTTCAGAATTCGAGTTTATTGGAAGTAGATTTTACTCAATCTGATTTAAGAAATGCCGATTTTAAATACTGTAATTTAACCGGAACTTTGTTTTCGAATACTATTTTAGAAGGAGCAGACTTTAGAAAGGTAATTAATTTTAGTGTTGATCCAGAATTGAACTATACTCGTTCAGCCAAGTTTAATAGCGACTCAATTATTAGTCTTTTATTTAAATATAATATTATAGTAGATTAGTTGTTTTGTTATAATTCATACTAGGTTATAAGTGCTTAACCTAAACTTAACATTAGGTTTATTTTAGTTTAACCATGCTGTATTGTTTAAGTACTTTATTTGTAGAGTAAAATTTAAATAACACACGTTATGAGCACTACTTCAATTACAAGAATCGAGATTAGTAAGTTTTTATATGCTGCTATTTTAGTTGTTGTATATACTATCGCTGTTTTAGCATAATTAGCTTTTCTAATTAATCTACTACTTCAATTTATGAAAAAGCTAATTCGCCGATTTAGTTTTCCAGTTTCTCTTTGGATACAAAAAGACGAGAAATCTTTTCTTACTTTTGTTATAGCTGCATTCATGCTCGCTATGTTTGCCACACCTTATCCTCAAATAGCTATGTGGGTAGGGTTTTTATTTGCCGCATATGCTGCAGTAGCAAACGACTCTATTCAAACATTAGGAACTTTTATAGCCTCGAATCAAGATAAAAAATGGTGGGTGCTTTGGTTGTTTATCGGTGGTATATTCTTGTGTACTGTAGGTTACAGTTGGGTAAATTATAATGGTGATGTTTCTCATGGCCGTTTAATGGCTAAAGGTTTTGAAATTGCTCCAACAAAGTTTCACTTTCTACAAATTGCAGCTCCCATATTCTTATTAATTCTTACTCGTTTAAGAATGCCTGTTTCTACAACATTCATTCTATTAACTTCTTTCGCTACAGCTCCTGCGGCTATTGGTCAGGTATTAGCAAAGAGTATGAGTGGTTATATATTAGCATTTTTCTTAGGTGTTACTGTATTCTTGGTTATTTCAAAATACGCAAAAAAGTACTTTGTTGGTGAAGCTAAGTTTGGCTGGTCTATTGCCCAATGGATTACTTCGGGTACGCTTTGGTCAGTATGGTTAATGCAGGATGCCGCGAATATTGCAGTTTACCTTCCACGTAATATGGTCTTTGGTGAGTTTATGGGCTTCGCTATGGTTGTTTTCATTGGTTTAGGTTTATTGTTCTACTATAAAGGAGGTAGAATTCAGAAAATTGTAACTGAAAAGTCCGTCATTACTGATGTTCGTTTTGCGACAATTGTAGATTTTATTTACTGCATTATTTTGTTTTACTTCAAATTATACAGTTCTGTTCCTATGAGTACCACGTGGGTGTTTATTGGTTTACTTGGCGGTAGAGAGGTTGCAATGGCTATTCGTAAAACAGGAGATCACAGCTTAGCTCACTCTGTTAAATTATTACTTAAAGATTTCTCATACGCTATGATAGGTCTATTTATATCAATCGCTATTGCAATAGGTGTAAACGATCAACTATCATTAACCTCTATGTTGGAGACAGTTCCTGCGGAGTTTGCTTCTGGAATTTCTAAGTTCTTTAGTAGGTTAGGACTATAACATTATATTAAAAAAACTCCCTACTTAACTTGGGAGTTTTTTTTGCACTTATTTTTTATATTTACAAAAATAAATTTTGTGTATGACTAGCAACAATCGCATCCTCTTAGTAGACGACGAGAAAGATATTCTCGAATTTTTGAGTTACAACCTTAAAAAAGAAGGATTTGAAGTTGCTACTTGTACCAATGGGCAAATGGCTTTGGATACATTAAAAGGTTTTAAACCAAACCTTATTGTTTTAGATGTGATGATGCCAGGAATGGATGGTATAGAAACATGCGAACATATTAGAGCTAATCCAGAATACGACAATATTTTAATTACCTTCTTAACTGCTAGATCCGAAGATTATTCTCAGGTTGCAGGCTTAGAAGCTGGTGCCGACGATTATATTAATAAGCCTATTAAACCTAAGGTTTTGGTAAGTAGAGTAAAGGCCCTTTTAAGAAGAAAAGGCTCAGCTTCAGTTTTAGAAGAAAAGGCCGATATTATTGAAATAGCCGATTTAAATATAAACAGAGAACGCTATTTAGTTACTGTTGATGAGGAGCCTTTGGCACTACCACGCAAGGAATTCGAAATTCTATACCTACTTGCTTCCAAACCTGGAAAGGTGTTTATGAGAGATGAGATTTTTGATAAAATTTGGGGCCAAGGAGTTGTAGTAGGCGGTAGAACTATAGATGTACACGTTCGTAAATTGCGTGAAAAATTAGGTAGAAATTATATTGAAACTGTAAAAGGTGTAGGTTATAAATTTAAGTTGAATGAATAAATCAACTAAATTTATTAGTAAGTTTAAATCGGCCATGTCTCAATCGTGGCTAGTTTCTTTTGTAGCTTCATTATTTTTGATGCTAGTAATGACTGTGCACATAGTCTTATTCGAATTTTCTTTAAGCCTCTCTAATTCTGTAGTTTTAGTCTCTTCGGTCGGTTTAACTAGCTTCTTTGTAATCCGCTGGTTAGTTGATCAGTTTATTTACAATAAGATTAAATTGATTTACAAAAATATTAATGACTTAAAGTCTAAGCCAGGAGATTTGAAAAACATTAGCCTTAGAAAGGTTAATAAAGATGTAAATTCTTGGAATGTTAAAAACGATCAAGAAATTCAACAACTAATGATTCGTGAAAGTTACCGTAGACAGTTTGTTGGAAACGTAGCACACGAATTAAAAACGCCAATTTTTAATATCCAAGGCTATATAGACACCTTACTGGATGGCGCAATAGACGATAAAGAAATAAACCGTAAGTTCTTAGAGCGTGCTAATAAAAGTGTTGCTCGGATGATTCATATCGTTGAAGACTTAGATCAAATCACCAAACTAGAAGCTGGAACTATAGACGTAGAAGAAGAACCTGTAGATATCATCGATGTTATTCAAGATGTGGTTGATCAGTTAGAGATGAAAGCTAAAAAGAGAAATGTTAATCTAGTTGTAAAACACCAACAAATAGGACGTTTTTTAGTGTATGTGGATGTAGAGAAAATTAAACAAGTACTCATAAACCTAATCGTAAATGCTATTAAATACGGCAATGAAGGTGGCGAGGTTATTTGCAGAACTTATTCTATGGGAGAGCAAGTTTTAGTCGAAGTTGCCGACGATGGAAATGGAATTCCTGCTCAGCATATCAATAAAATATTCGAAAGGTTTTATAGAGTTGATAAAGCTAGAGATAGAGGGCAGGGTGGTTCTGGATTAGGACTTTCAATAGTGAAACACATAATCGAAGCTCACAATCAAACCATTAATATAAGAAGTACCGAAGGCGAAGGATGCACCTTTTCTTTTACGCTGAAAAAAGCGTAGTGTTAATCAATCATTGTTTCTCAATCAAATCTTTAAGCAAGTGATAATTTCCTTGTGTTTGTTGTTGAAACGCACCTTTTAACAGATAAAATGTGGAGCGGTAAAATACGTTGTTCCCCTCCGAAGAAGTGAAAGCTTTAATCGTTGTTTTTTCCTCATTTCCTTCAAAGTAAATACCTACAGTTCCTTTAAAAAATTCTGTTTCCATCTCGAAAACAAACTTTTCATTTTTTTTATATTCTATTAATTCTTCGGTAAATTCAAATTGCTCTCCATCTTGTTCAAATTGCATTAAAAATCGAGAACCTACTACTAGTTCTTTACCACTTAGAATTTCTTTTCCAACATAACCATCAAGCCATTTGTGTGCTAAGGATTCATCAGTAAATACTTTAAACGACTCCTCTACAGAAGCGTTTACGTCTACCTGGTTTTGGTAGCTGAAGCTAGGGTGGAAAAAACCTAGACTAAAAAAAGCTAAAGTGATTCCTACCAATCCTATTAGGGTAAATTTTACGAAGCGCATAATAAATAAATTGTTTCTTCAAATATAGAAAAAGATATCCTTTCTGAATTTGTATTTTCGCAAAGCAAAAAATAAAACAGTGGGAAAGAATAAACATAGAAAGTTCGCCGATAACGAGACCTTCGAAAATATGGTGCAAGCGCCAAGAACCGACTTGTTAGAAAATGGCCTTCCTTTAAAAGGGAAGTGGCATAAAGAGTTTTTCAAAAACGAGAAACCTATTGTGTTAGAATTAGGTTGTGGTAAAGGAGAGTACACCGTGGGTTTAGGAGAGCGTTTTCCCGACAAAAATTTTATTGGAATAGATATTAAAGGAGCGCGAATGTGGTGTGGTGCTCGTACTGCTACCGATAATAAAATGGACAATATTGGATTTTTAAGAACCCATATTGAGCTTATTCATAATTGTTTTGCCAAAGGTGAGGTTAGCGAAATATGGATTACTTTTCCAGACCCACAAATAAAATACCGACGTAGAAAAAAACGTCTTACTGCACCCGACATGTTAGATATGTACCGTCAAATATTAACCGACGATGCAATTATACATCTCAAAACAGATTCTCAATTTTTGCATGGTTACACCCTAGGTATAGTAGAAGGTTACGGTCATAAAGTGTTAGATTCTAGTTACGACATAGACCGTCAGAAAGCCGACAACGAATTGCTTAAAATACGAACCAATTACGAAGGTATTTTCCGAGATAAAGGAATGACCATTACTTATATTAAATTCCAACTCTCCAAACTTGACTAATACCATTCAATCAGATTCTTTCTTTGATCGTTGCTATGCAGTAGCGCAAAGAATACCTTATGGAAAAGTGACAAGTTACGGAGCAATTGCTAAATATTTAGGAACTGCACGTTCTGCCCGGATGGTTGGTTGGGCAATGAATAAGTCTTTAGATAAAGATGTTCCAGCACATAGAGTGGTCAATAGAATTGGTCTTTTAACAGGTAAATATCACTTTGATGGGGTCAATTTAATGAAGCAGCTATTGGAAAATGAAGGGCATAAATTTGTAGGCGATCAGCTCTTAAATTTTAATGAGGTATTTTGGACTCCTAGAGATGCATAAACCCTTGATTTTTGTACCTTTGAACATTAAATTCATAGAATGAATATACAGAAAAGTCAAATTGTAGATGCACTTAAAAGTGTGAAGTTGAAAGGTGATGTTAAGTCGCTTATAGAAAATGACTTAGTAACAAATATTGTTGTTTTTGGCGACGAAGTAAATGTGGATGTAACGATCAACAATCCTACGCTTCATGCTAAAAAACAAGTTGAAGTTGATATACTAAAAGCTGTACACGCTCAGGTTTACGCAAAAGCTAAAATAACAGTTAAAATTACTGTTGAAGCGAAGCAAGAAGAAAACCCTAATTTAATTAGAGGCGAAAAAATAGAATCTGTAAAAAATATTATTGCTGTTGCTTCTGGAAAAGGAGGGGTAGGGAAATCTACTGTAACTGCAAACTTGGCTGTTGCATTACAAATGCAAGGCTATAAAGTAGGAATTGTAGATGCTGATATTTACGGTCCTTCTCAGCATATTATGTTCGACGTAGAGAAATCTAGACCCGAAGCACGTAATATAAACGGTAAATCTGTAATGATTCCTGTAGAAAGCTATGGAGTAAAATTGGTATCTATTGGGTTTTTTGCTCCAGGTTCTCAGGCTGTAGTTTGGAGAGGGCCAATGGCAACAAAAGCATTAAATCAGTTAATTAAAGATTCTTACTGGGGTGAATTAGATTATTTATTAATCGACCTACCTCCTGGAACTGGTGATGTACACCTTTCTTTGGTTCAGGCTGTTCCTGTTACCGGAGCCGTAATTGTAAGTACACCACAAACCATTGCTTTAGCAGATGCTAAAAAAGGAGTGGGGATGTTTCAATTAGATACTATTCAAGTTCCTGTATTGGGCTTGGTAGAAAATATGTCTTACTTTACGCCAGATGAACTTCCCGACAACAAATACTATATATTTGGGAAAGACGGTACTAAGAACTTAGCTGACGACTTAAATTTACCTTTATTAGCTGAGATTCCTTTAGTACAAGGGATTCGTGAAGCGGCAGATATTGGTCGCCCAGTAGTATTACAGCAAGAAACTCATTCTGCACAATCATTCATTAGTTTAGCAAGTAATCTAGTTGAGCAAGTTGAATTAAGAAACCAAAGTTTAGAACCTACCGCAGTAGTAGAAATTACGAATATGGACGGTTGTCCAACAAAATAATTCGCCATGACTGTAGAAATTAAATCTGACTTAGTCAAAAATATAGAAAAAGCGTTAGCTGAAATTAGACCTTATTTAGAGTCTGATGGAGGAGACATCTCTCTTATTGAGGTAACTCCAGAAATGGTGGCTAAGGTTCAGCTTCACGGTTCGTGTCAAACTTGTAATGTAAATCAAATGACATTGAAATCAGGTGTAGAGCAATCGATAAAAAAATACGCTCCCGAAATTAAGTCGGTAGTTAATATAGACGCTTAAAAGGAATATTATGACTCAAGTTCAGCAAAAA
>CAJWJW010000024.1 GCA_913041775.1 uncultured Flavobacteriales bacterium | reverse complement strand
TCCAAGCTTGTGATTTATTGAAAGAACACGCTGCTTCTGGGAAGAAGTTTTATTAATGTGAAGTAGATAGTATTAGGTATTTAGTATCAAGTACTAGGTTTATAAAAAAATCCCATTTCGTTTTCGAAAGGGGATTTTTGGTTAAGCTTAAAAAGATTACTGTATATAGCCTTTCCCAAATACAGTTCCGCTAAATCTCGATCTATCATTACCTGTAAATCCCTTAGCTTGTAGATTCTTTATTCTACAACAATTCCTGATTTATCTATTTCATTTTTCATTAATTAGATTTTATTAGGTTAATTATTTTATTCCTTACTAAATTAGATATTTATATTAATGTGTTCATGTTAATCAATGTAGTCATTCTGCTACATCAAAATCCCCTTCGTAGTTTAACAATTGGATTAAAAACCTTATTTAAATCTAGCATAGTATAATAGTCTATTTTTTAGTATATTTGCACGCAATTATCATCTAAAATTGCACCTACATGGACTTACAATCTACAGATAAATTCATTGGAGAAGGATTAACTTACGACGATGTATTATTGATTCCAGCTTATTCAGAAATTCTACCTCGCGATGTGAAGATCACATCGAAATTCTCTAGAAACATTACTTTAAATACACCTATTGTGTCCGCTGCTATGGATACTGTTTCCGAATCTGCCATGGCTATCGCTATTGCTCGTGAAGGTGGTATTGCTGTTTTGCATAAAAACATGAGTATTGAGGCACAAGCAAAAGAAGTTCGTTCGGTAAAACGTGCCGAGTCTGGAATGATCTTAGACCCTGTAACGCTATTGCATACTTCTAAAGTCGCGGATGCTAAGAAGATGATGAAGGAATTCAGTATTGGTGGAATACCTGTAGTAGATCCCAATGGTAAGCTTATTGGGATTGTTACAAATAGAGATTTGCGTTTTATAAAAGACGATACTTTATCTGTAAATGATGTAATGACTAAAGAAGGCTTAATCGTAACTAAAGAAAACACTTCTTTAGCTCAAGCCGAAGACATTCTTCAAAAACATAAAATCGAAAAATTACCTGTAGTAGACGAAAACTATAAATTGGTTGGGCTTATTACTTACAGAGATATTATTAAAGTACGTGTGCAGCCAAATGCTAACAAAGATTCTTTTGGTAGACTTAGAGTTGCTGCTGGTGTTGGTGTTACTGCTGATGTTATGGACAGAGTAAATGCCCTTGTTGCAGCAAGTGTAGATGCCGTTATTGTAGATACAGCTCATGGACATACTAAAGGTGTAGTAGACACACTTAAAACTATAAAAGCAAAGCACTCTAATTTAGATGTTGTAGTTGGTAATATTGCTACTGCAGAAGCTGCTAAATATTTAGTAGAAGCTGGTGCCGATGGACTTAAGGTTGGTATTGGGCCCGGTTCTATTTGTACTACTCGTGTAGTTGCAGGTGTTGGTGTACCTCAGTTAACTGCTGTTATGATGGTTGCCGATGCCGTTAAAGGTTCTGGTGTTCCTGTAATTGCAGATGGTGGTATTCGTTATACTGGAGATATTGTAAAAGCGATTTCTGCAGGTGCAGATTCTGTAATGCTTGGTTCTTTATTAGCCGGTACAGAAGAGTCTCCTGGAGAAACAATTATTTTTGAAGGTCGTAAGTATAAGGCTTACCGTGGAATGGGATCTATAGATGCTATGAAAGCGGGTTCTAAAGACCGTTATTTTCAAGATGTTGAAGACGATGTACAGAAATTAGTTCCAGAAGGAATTGTTGGTCGTGTAGACTATAAAGGTTCTTTAGCTGAGGTTATGTATCAGTTTGTTGGTGGACTTAGAGCGGGTATGGGATACTGTGGTTCTAAAGACATTAAAACACTACAAGAGAAATCGCAATTTGTAAGAATTACAAGTGCTGGAGTTGTAGAGTCGCATCCTCATGATGTTACTATTACTCGTGAAGCACCTAACTATAGTAGAAAATAAAATTTAGACTGATGAGAAAATTAATTTGTTCGGTACTATTCGCCTTAATTGGCTTTAGCACCTTAGCTCAAGATACAAATCGCACCTTATTAACTATCGGAAACGAAGCAGTTAGTGTAGATGATTTTTTAAGTATTTACAATAAAAATAGAGCTGTAGGGGAAGATTTAGACCCTAAGACTTTAGACGAATATGTAGATTTGTTTGTAAACTTTAAGTTGAAAGTTAAAGAAGCAGAAGCATTAGGAATGGATACTGTTCCTTCTTTTGTGAAAGAACTAGCTGGATATCGAAAGCAATTGGCTAAGCCTTATTTGGTTGATAATGAGGCTGGAGAACAATTACTTACTGAGGCTTACGATCGTTTAAAACACGAAATTAAAGCGAGTCATATTCTAATTACTTTAGCAGCAGATGCAACCGCGGCAGATACATTAAAAGCGTATACTAAAATAGTAAAGCTTCGCAATGAAATTGTTAAGGGTGCTGATTTTTCTAGCTATGCTAAAAAACATTCTCAAGATCCTTCGGCAAAAGAAAATGCGGGTAGTTTAGGTTATTTTAGCGCAATGTATATGGTGTATCCATTCGAAAATGCAGCATACAATACTCCTGTAGGAGAAGTGTCGGAAATAGTTCGTACTCGCTTTGGTTATCATATTTTAGAAATTAACGATAAGCGTTTGTCTAGAGGTGAAGTTAAAACTGCTCATATAATGGTTAAATACCCTAATCCTTCAGGACAAAACTCTGTTGAAGATGTAGCTTTAGCTCAAAAAAAGGCAAACGAAATCTATGCTAAGTTAACTACTGAAAATGCAGACTTCGATGAGATGGCTAAGCAGTATTCAGACGATAAAAATAACTCTTCTACTGGTGGTGTTTTACCTTGGTTTGGAACAAATAGAATGGTTGAGTCTTTTGAAGATGCCGCTTTTTCTTTAGTAAATACCGGAGACTTATCTACCCCTACAGAAACACCTTACGGTTGGCATATTATAAAATTAATTGATAAAAAAGGTTTAGGTTCTTTTGAAGAAGAGAAAGCTGAACTCAAAATAAAAGTTGAGAAAGATTCTAGAGCTCATGTTCGACGTACTTCTTTAGTGAATAAACTAAAAAAGGAATACAATTACACAGAGAATAAATCTGCGGTAAACGAATTTAAACATCCAATGAGTAAATTATTGGCTATGAGTAAAACTTCATTTGTGGAGTCTACTAAAAATATGACCAAGACTATATTTACAATTGCTGATACGGACTATACTCAAGTAGAATTTGCAGCTTATTTAACAAAAGTAATTCGAAAAGTAAAATCTAAAAGTAGTTCGTCTAATCTAGTAGATGAGGCTTTTACTACCTGGTCTGAAGATGCTGTTATAGCCTTTGAAAATAAAAACTTAGAAAATAAATACAATGAGTTCCGCTTACTTATGCAAGAGTATAGAGATGGGATTTTATTGTATGAACTTACAGATGCCAAAATTTGGTCTAAAGCTATAAAAGATACTACCGGATTAAAAGAATTCTACCAGGCTAATAAGCAGAACTATATGTGGGATACTCGTGTAGATGCTAAAGTGATAAACTGTCAGAATGAAAATATAGCTTGTAAGGTGTATAAAAAACTAAGAAAAGGTTGCACCGATTTATCTAAATTTCAATCTCAAGTTAATAAAAAGTCTTCTCTTAACATGAACGTTAAAGAAGGTTTGTATTTAAAAGGTGAAAACTCTTACGTAGATCAAGTAGAATGGGTTGTAGGTGTTTCGGAGCTTATACACGACAACGATAATGTAAAAGTGGTTTATGTAAAGGAAGTATTAGCTCCTCAAGTAAAGGCTTTAAGCGAAGCGAAAGGATTAATCACATCAGACTATCAAGATGCATTAGAAAAGGCATGGTTGGTCGAGTTATCTACTAAATACGAAGTTGTTCTTAATACCTATGTGTTAGATTTAGTGAAGAATAATAAATTAGCTGAACTCGACGTAGTAGTCGAACCTACGATCCCTACTTATAGTGGTCACTTCGTACGTGCCTTTGGTCAAGCTAGAAGAAAATTAGGTTCTTCAAAAGATGTTGTTTTTGATTGGTATGGAAATCTATACACAACAGAATTAAACAAAAACTAAGAATTGCATAAGTTTTTATATCATATACTAAGTCTTACGATTTTGTCGTCATGTTCTTTCTTCGAAAGAACTGACGACATTTTGTTAGCTAGACTTGGCGATTCATACTTATACCAATCTGATCTAAAGTCTATCCTCAATAAAGATCTATCTCCTTCCGATAGTTTGGCATTTATTCAACAGTATGCTCAAAATTGGGCACAAGAAGAGTTGTTGCTTCAGAAGGCAGAGCTCAATATTGATTTCAATGAGTTTACTATTGAGCAACGCATAGAAGACTACAGACGCTCGTTACTTATTCATGCTTATGAGCAGAAGTTAATTCAGCAAAATATTGACACTATTGTGTCCTTAGAAGCTCTAGAATTGTACTATTCTCATCATTCAGATGATTATGTACTAGCAGAAAAGATTGTTCAGCTTATGCTACTTAAGGTAAGTGTTGTCGCTCCAGAATTAGATGAGATTAAAGACTTAATTTTCTCAAAAGATTCTTTGGATATTGATTCAATAGAGGCATACGCACATCAGTACTCTAAACGATTTTACTATAACCCTAGTGAGTGGTTAAATTGGAGTTCTTTTGTAAAACTTCTACCTGTGGAAACACAAAAAACTACTTTTTTTAAGCACTCGAATACTTTGTACTTAAAAGATTCGTTAGATGTATATTTTGTGCGACTTTTTACTCAAAAAGAACAAGGAGAAATTGCACCCTTGGTGTATGTTGAAGAAGAAATAAAAAGTATATTGCTTAACCAAAAAAAACTGAAAACAGTTGATCTTATTCAGTCAAAATTATTTGAAGATGCTAAAAAATCAAAACAATTTGAAATCTATTAGTAAGCTAAAAGTCATTGCAATTGTAGTTATATTGTGTAGTTCTATTGTTTCTGCCCAAGTTACTATTGACGGTATTGCTGGTGTAGTAGGTAATAATATTGTTTTGAATTCAGATGTTGAACAACAACTATTACAATACCAAGCCCAGGGTTTGGAAATCGATACTACCCTTAGAATACAGGTTTTAGAAGATTTATTGTTTCAGAAATTAATGCTTCACCAAGCTTTACTAGACAGTGTTGTCGTTACAGAAAACGAAGTCTTTAATGAAATTGATTCTCGGATTAATAATTTCATCCTACAGTTAGGAGGTGAGGATCAGTTAGAGAGTTACTTCGATAAAAAGGTGTACGAGATTAAAGAGGAGATGTTTGACCCTATAGAGAGTTCTCTTTTAATACAAAGAGTTCGGTACGATATTACTTCTGCTGTAACGATTACTCCATCAGAAATTAGAACCTATTTTGGTACATTCCCACAAGATAGTTTACCTGCCGTAAACGAAGAGGTTGAGGTTGCGCAAATACTAAAATTGCCCCCAGCAAGTTCTAGTGCAATTGCAGAAACTAAAAAGAAATTAGACAAATTAAAAGATAGAATTAACAAAGGCGAAAGCTTTGGTACAATGGCAATTTTGTATTCCGAAGATCCAGGTTCTTCTAGAAATGGTGGATTATATACTTCTATAACTAGAGGAATGTTCGTGAAGGAGTTTGAAGCTATTATGTTTAGTCTTGAAGAAGGTGAAGTTTCGGAGGTTTTTAAAACTGAATACGGATACCATATTGCAGTATTAGAAGAGCGTAGAGATAGCGAGGTGGATGTGAGACATATATTAATGTCTCCTAAAATATCTCCAATTGATCTTAGTAATGCAAAAGATATATTAATCTCTATTAGAGATTCAGTACTTAACGGTGAATTGCTTTTTGAAAATGCAGTTCTAAATCATTCCGATGATAAAACGACCAAATATAATGGTGGTAAATTAATCAACGCGAATAATGGAACCACTAAGTTCGAAATCGCTCACTTAGACCAAGGTGTAAATTTAGCTATCGAAAACTTAGAGCCTGAAGCTATATCTGATCCTATCTATTTAAAGATGGAAGATGGAAAGGAGGCTTATAGGATGTTTATGCTTATAAACAGAAAAGAAGCACATCAAGTTAATTTAGTGGACGATTATAAAAAAATTAGAGATTTAGCGTTGGAACATAAAAAAGATGAGTCTATAGAAAAATGGATTAGTAAGTCTTTAGAGAAAACATATGTTCGTATTGACGAATCGTATCAGTCTCAAGATTTTCAATACAATTGGTTAAAGAAGTAAATATGAAAGATCAGCATACAGATATAGGAGCGCTAGATAATTTAAGACTTCAGTTTTCGAGTTTGAAAAATGAAATCTCAAAAGTAATTGTAGGGCAAGATAAGGTTGTAGAAGAGCTGATTTTATCCATCTTCTGCAGAGGTCACGTTTTACTTGTTGGTGTCCCCGGTTTGGCAAAAACACTTTTAGTGCAAACCATAAGTGATTCTTTAGGGCTAAATTTCTCTCGTATCCAGTTTACACCCGACCTCATGCCTTCTGATATTATTGGTGCTGAGATTTTAGATGAAAATAGAAATTTTAAGTTCGTTAAAGGACCTATATTCTCTAACGTAATCTTGGCTGATGAAATTAACCGTACTCCACCAAAAACTCAAGCCGCTCTTTTAGAGGCAATGCAAGAACGTTCGGTTACTGCTGCAGGAGTTCATCATAAATTAGACAAGCCATTTTTTGTTTTAGCAACACAAAACCCTATTGAGCAAGAAGGGACTTATCCTTTGCCAGAGGCGCAATTAGACCGTTTTATGTTTAACTTAAACGTAGAATACCCTTCATTTTCTGAAGAAGTTCAAATTGTAAAAAATACTACATCAGATAAAGAAGTATTCGTTAAAGAAGTCTTAACAACAGAGGAGATTATTGCAATCCAAAATTTAATTCGCAAAATTCCTGTAGCAGATAATGTTGTTGAATATGCTGTTAAATTGGTTGGTAAAACACGACCTAATGGTGAGTTTGCTACTGCAGATGTAAAAAAATATCTTTCTTGGGGTGCAGGACCTAGAGCGTCTCAGTTTTTAGTGCTTGCAGCAAAAGCTCATGCTGCAATTAATGGAAAGTATTCTCCAGATATTGAAGATGTAAAAGCTGTAGCGCTTCCAATTCTAAGACACCGTATTGTAAGAAATTACAAAGCCGATGCTGAAGGAATGAGTGTAGAAAAATTAGTAGACTCTTTACTGTAAGACAATTTTAGGAAGTACTAAAAAGAGATTGCAATTTTATCAGCGTTCTCCAATTTCTAGTACTACATTAAATGCCTAATCTGGATTCTATTAAATTGTTGCTAAGTTTACATCTGTTTCTTTCTTTTGTACAATATAGGTAAACACCGTGTTTTTTAACCGTAAAATATTCTCCTTCATAATTTAGTTCATTTAGAACCTCCATTTGGTTTTTAGTAATGCTTTTTTGTGGAATACACACATAAGCCTTGTTTGTGCTTGTTTCTGTTAATTTGGGGTATGGATTGCTCAGAATAATCTGATCTAAGTCCTTTACTCTAATAAAAGGCTAGTAATTCCGCAGCAATACTCTTTCAGTAACAATTTCTCTATAAAAATAGAAATGGCCTCCTTCGTTTTTATTTCTGTGCTAAAGATTATGTTTCCACTCTGTATATAAGTTGTAACCTCTTCCAATCCATTTTTAGTAAGTAGATTTCTTAAATCATCCATCTTTATAATTTTAAGACTTGATACATTAATTCCTCTAAGTAAGCATAAATAGCGTTTTTTCATTTCTTCTATTTTTTCGTTAATTTAAACATAAAGAGAGATCTATTTTATAAATTTGCAGCACTTTTAACTTTAAACATTAGTATAGTATGCAACTGTACAATAAACTAAGTGCGAAAGAAAGAGCTGCTTTAATTGACGAAGCAGGGACGGATCGCCTTACCATTTCTTTTTACCAATACGGAACTATTGGCAATCCTCAAATTTTTCGAGATACATTATATATTAAGTGGGAATCTATAGATGTCTTAGGACGTATTTATGTAGCTCACGAAGGGATAAATGCACAATTGTCTTTGCCAGCAGATAGGTTTAATGACTTTAAAACACATTTAGATACTATAACCTTTTTAGAAGGTATACGTTTAAATGTTGCTAGAGAACAGGATAATAAATCCTTTTTGAAGCTTAAGATTAAAGTGAAAGACAAAATTGTTGCCGATGGTTTAGACGATGATAACTTTGATGCTACTGACATTGGTGTACACTTAAATGCTCAAGGTTTTAATGATATTCTTGAGGATCCTCAAACAGTTTTGATTGATATGAGGAATCACTATGAAACTGAAATTGGACATTTTAAAAATGCTATTACACCTGATGTAGATACCTTTAGAGAGTCTTTGCCTATTATAGAAGACGATCTTAAAGATCATAAAGAAGATAAAAATCTTGTGATGTATTGTACGGGAGGAATTCGTTGTGAGAAAGCAAGTGCTTATTTTAAACACAAAGGCTTTAAAAAGGTTTACCAATTAGAAGGTGGGATTATAGAATATGCTCGTCAGATAGAAGCCGAAGGACTGGAAAATAAATTTAAAGGAAAGAATTTTGTTTTTGATGAACGCAGGGGTGAACGTATATCTGATGATATAATTTCTAATTGTCACCAATGTGGTAAAGCTTCCGATACACATACAAATTGTGGCAACGTTGCCTGTAACTTATTGTTTTTGCAATGCGAAGAATGTAAGCAGGAGCACGCAAATTGTTGTGGGCCTACTTGTAAGGATATAAATGCACTGTCTTTTGAAGACCAAAAGCTTCTAAGGAAGGGGAATCCCAACAGTAATAAGATCTTTAATAAAGGTAGATCCGAAAATATATCATTTAAAAAATAAGTAAAATGGCTCTCTTCTTAAGTAGCCATTTTTAGTTAATTATTTTTCTACACGTGTTGAGATGTTTGTATTATTATAATGAAAACCCACTATTGCAATTCTCATCAATTTTGCTATTTTTGTAGTTCAAACATGAAAACGAATCAATCAAATAAGAACTGTTGTTGCCAAAGATTAAGTTTATAATCTTTGTGGGTAATAGTGCTATGTATATAAATCATAACCTATCCTTCGGATGGGTTTTTTAGTATAAAAACATGAAGCAATTCGATAAGAATATTTTAGATGTAATTGGAAATACACCAATTATTAAATTGAATAAAGTTGCCACTAGTGTAGCTTCTTCAATTTATGTAAAATTAGAGTATTTGAACCCAGGGGGATCCATAAAAGACCGCATGGGAGTCTATTTATGTCAACAAGCTGTAAAACGTGGCGATTTAAAACCAGGTGGAACGATTGTGGAATCTACATCCGGAAATACTGGTGTAGGAATTGCTCTTTTTGCTGCTATTAACGGTTATAAATGTGTTTTTGTAATGGCTGATAAACAATCTCAGGAAAAAATTGACAACCTTAAATCGTATGGTGCTAAAGTATTGGTTTGCCCTACGGATGTAGATCCAGAAGACCCAAGATCGTATTATTCTGTTGCTGCTAACTTGGCAAACTTACCGAATTCTGTATTCTTAGATCAGTATGGAAATATGGATAACGGTCAGTCGCATTTCGAAATAATAGGCCCTGAAATTTTTGAGCAAACTAAAGGAGAATTCGACACTTTAATTGCGGGTATAGGAACTGGGGGAACTATTTCTGGTTGTTCTCGTTATTTAAAACCAAAAATTCCTCACTTAAAATCTGTTGCTATAGACTGTGAAGGTTCTATATTAAAAGAATACCACGAAACTGGAAAGATGGGTGCTGCTTATAGCTATTTAGTGGAAGGTATTGGTGAAGACTTTTTACCAGCTAATGTATTGTTCGATCAAATCGACTCTATGGTTAGGGTAGGAGATGAAGAGTCTTTTCACATGACTAGACGTTTATTACAAGAAGAAGGTATTTACGCTGGTGGTTCTAGTGGTTCTGCTGTAGTTGGAGCAATTAAATATGCCGAAAGTTTAGAAAAACCAGAACGTATTCTAGTGATTTTACCAGATTCGGGTAATCGCTATGCTTCTAAAATTTACAACGAAGCTTGGATGCAAGAAATGGGATATTTAAAAGCAGATACTCCTAAAGATGAATTAGATTTACAAATAGATAAAATTCTAGGCAATGCATAAAGACAATTTACAAAAAGGAACACGAGCTATACATATAGGTAACGAACCAGATGAAAAAACAGGTTCTGTAATACCTCCTATTTACCAAACCTCAACATTTGTTCAATCTAGCCCAGGAGTTCATAAGGGTTATGAGTATACACGTTCTCATAACCCTACTCGTACTCGTTTGGAGGAGTGTTTAGCTTCTTTAGAAAATGCCAAGTACTGCTTGGTCGCTTCTAGTGGAATGGCTGCCGTTTCATTAATATTTCAGTCCTTTCCGCAAGGAACAAAAATTCTTTGTGGTGATGATGTATACGGTGGTACTTACAGAATTTTAAACACCATTTTTAACGATCGTTTTGAACTCAAACATGTAAATACTACGGATGTAGATTCTGTTAAAACAGAATTGAATTCTTTTAAACCAGATTTGGTTTGGTTAGAATCGCCTACAAATCCTATGTTACAGATAAGCGATATTAAAGCAATTTGTGAGGCTTCGCATGCTTTAAATGCCAAGGTAGTTGTAGACAATACGTTTATGAGCCCTTACTTCCAAAATCCTTTGGACTTAGGAGCAGATGTGGTTCTGCATTCTTTAACAAAATACATAAACGGACACAGTGATGTAGTTGGTGGTGCTATTATGTTAAACGATATGACCCAATTTGATAAGTTGTGGTATTTACAGAACTCTATGGGGCCTAGTCAGTCGCCATTTGACTCTTGGTTAGTACTTAGAGGAGTTAAAACCCTAGCGCTTCGTATGCGCGCTCATGCAACTAATGCAATCGAAATTGCTACTTATTTAGAAGCACACCCTAAGGTAGATAAAGTTATTTATCCTGGTTTACAATCTCATCCTCAGCACGAATTAGCCAAAAGACAAATGTTTGGTTTTGGAGGAATGTTGAGTGTTTATATTAAGGGTGGATTAAAAGAAAGTAAAACATTTTTAGAAGAAGTAAAATTGTTTGCCTTGGCAGAAAGTTTAGGTGGTGTAGAAAGTTTAATTGAACATCCTGCAATTATGACTCATGCTTCTGTACCTCTAGAGGAAAGAGCAAAACTCGGTATTGCCGATAATTTTGTACGTATTTCTGCAGGAGTTGAAGACATAGAAGATCTAATTGCAGATTTGTCTAATGCTCTAGACCGTATATAAGTCCAATTGCAATCAGCTTTTTCTTTCAATACAAAAGCTATGAAAGAACAGATACAACTAAGAATTAAAGAAATAGAAGTTTATTTAAAAGGATATA
>CAJWJW010000023.1 GCA_913041775.1 uncultured Flavobacteriales bacterium | reverse complement strand
CATCCAAAAAGGAAAAGAGACTTTAGGCGATACCGAATTAATCGCTATTCTAATCCGTTCTGGAAGCCGAGATAGATCTGTTTTGGTTGTAGCAAGAGATATTATGCTACTTGCTAACGACAATCTTTCCTCTTTAGCAAAAATGAACATAAACGATTTCATTTCCGAAAAAGGATTGGGAATACTAAAGTAATTACTCTTATGGCTGCCTTAGAGCTAGGTAGAAGACGTAGGTTAAGTGAGGCTGAACAAAGAGCCGTAGTTTCTTCTAGTAAGGATGTGTATCATCTAATGAAACCTTTATTAGAAGATTTAGAGCTTGAACAATTTTGGGTGCTTTATTTAAATAACGCGAATAAGGTTTTAGCAAAGCTGAATCTCAGTAAAGGAGGAATAACGGCTACCCTTGTTGATGTGCGATTGCTTTTGAAAAGAGCCTCAGCGCTGAATTCAACTGGACTCATACTTTGTCACAACCATCCTTGTGGGACTTTACGCGCCACCGATGCGGATTGTAAATTGACAGAAAAAGTAAAGGTTTTTGCAAAACTAATGGACATCCAATTACTCGATCATATCATAGTTACAGATCAATCTTATTTTAGTTTTGCCGACACAGGGAGGATCTAATGCTTTTCGTTATATTTGTGAAAAAGGATGTAAATGTTAAAAATACTCACGCTTTTAGGAGCGCGTCCACAATTTATTAAAGCAGCGGCTATTAGTCGTGCAATACAAAACTCCTTTTCTACTGAACTAGAAGAGGTAATTGTGCACAGTGGCCAACACTACGATGCTAACATGTCTACGCTTTTTTTCGAAGAGCTAGCAATTCCAATGCCTAAGTATACTTTTCGTTTAACATCCTCTGGACATTCTGCTCAAACGGCACAAATACTCAATAATTTAGAAGAGGTTCTGGAATTAGAAAAACCCAATGCCGTTTTAGTATACGGCGATACCAACACAACATTAGCTGGAGCTTTGGCTGCATCCAAAAAACATATTCCTGTAATCCATATAGAGGCAGGTTTGCGATCTTTTAATAAAGCAATGCCCGAAGAAATTAATAGGGTGTTAACAGATCATTGCTCGAGTTTGTTGTTTTGTCCTACAGAAACTGCCGTATCTAATTTGGCAAAAGAGGCCATTGTATATACAGCAGGTGCTTGTTCTGTAGATAGCCCTAAAGTTTACGCATGTGGGGATATAATGTACGACAACTCATTGTTTTTTTCTAAACAAGTAGATGATTCAATACTTGAAAAATACAAACTAGTAAAAAATAATTTTTTGTTATTTACGATGCACCGTCCTTCAAATACAGACGATGTTGATAGATTGAAATCTATTTGTGATATGGTTTTAACGCTTATAGAAAAACAGCAATTAACCGTTGTTTTTCCACTACATCCACGTACTAAAAAAGCCATAAAGGAGCATTTAAATAGCCAGCAATTTGAAGCATTTAATTCCAATCCATTGTTGAAAATTATTCAACCCGCCTCATTTTTAGACATGATTAGTTTAGAAAATAATTGTGAGATGGTATTAACCGACTCTGGTGGAGTACAGAAAGAAGCTTATTTCTTTGAAAAACCTTGTATGATATTACGTCCTGAAACTGAGTGGATTGAAATTGTAGCTCAAGGTGCTGCAGTATTAATCGATGCTGAGTTTAAGGACTTAAATAAGAACTTTGAATTGTTTAGATTAAAAACTATTGAATATCCTAAGTTATTTGGGGATGGAGCTAGTGCAGAATTTATCTGTCAAAAAATTATAGAACAAGTCTAATGATACTTATATATACACATAAAATAACTGCTCGGTTACAATATACTCTCCAAATGGTATTTACTCAATTCTTGGGTTCACCAATTAAAATAACTAACCGAGTAGAAGAATTCATTACTTTCGATGGTGTTAAAATTTCATACACTAAAAACCCTTTGGGTAGTGAATTGTTTTTTTGTGCTCATTCCATACTTTTCGAAAAGGGTATTCTCGATTATAGTATAAATGTGAAATCATGGAATGGACAAAAGGTGTTTTTTGAACAAGCTGAAAATTCTGCTTTGCCCTTCGATATCTTTGCCAGTAGTTTTTACCTGCTTAGTAGATACGAGGAATATTTGCCACATATCAAGGATCGTTTTCAACGCTTCCCTGCAAAGGAAAGTATTGCCTATAAAAATGGATTTCTTAAAACTCCTATTATAGAATATTGGTTGTTAGATTTAGTGTCTGCAATACAAACTAAATTCCCGGAATTTAAACCAACTACTAGATCGTTTAACTTCGTAAATACCATAGACGTAGACAATGCGTACTCTTATTTAGAAAAAGGAGTGGTACGTAATTTAGCGGCTTCATTGCGGACTATTGTTAATTTTGATTTTAGCGGACTCTCGCAACGAATAAGAGTTTTAGTAGGTAAGGAGAAAGACCCTTTCGATACCTTTGACTACTTATTAAAGATGCAACAGAAATTTAATTTCAAATCCATTTATTTTTTCTTGCTTGCCGACTATGGTCACAATGACAAAAACATATCAGTTACCAGTAAGAAATTTCAAAATTTAGTAAAGTCTATGGCCGATTATGCCCAGGTAGGAATTCATCCTTCATGGGCTTCTAATAAAGATTCAACAAAGCTTCCTAAAGAAATAAAACGTTTAGAAACGATTACCAAACGAGAAGTAATTCGCAGTAGGCAACACTTCTTAATGCTTGATTTACCGACTACTTATAGACGCTTAATTGATTTAGGTATACGTGAGGATTATTCAATGGGTTATGCTTCTCAGGTAGGTTTTAGAGCAGGGACATCTCTACCCTTTTATTTCTATGATTTAGATATGGAAACACAAACCCAACTTTTAATTCATCCTTTTGCGGTAATGGACGGTACTCTAAATGAGTATTTGGAGCTTCCAGTAGACGATGCTCAATATTTGGTAAAAGACTTAATGGATAGAGTAAAACAAGTTAATGGAACGTTTATTAGTTTATGGCATAACGAAACTGTAAGCGATAACAGGCATTGGAAAGATTGGAAACAGGTTTACGAATTTACGATTGAACAAGCTTGTAAATGATTCGTTTTGTAAAACATAAAGACGTTGAGACTGATAAATGGGATGTTTGTATTCGTATATCAGTTAATTGCATGCCTTATGCTTTTTCTTGGTATTTGGATATTGTTGTAGACGAATGGGACGCACTTGTGCTTAACGATTATGAAGCTGTTCTTCCATTGCCCAAAAAAAATAAATTTTCAATAACTTATTCAAGTACTCCTTTTTGGGTTCAGCAGCTAGGTTTGTTTTCTAAAACGACAAGTGGATTAAAACGACTAGCTGATTTTGTAAAAGCCATACCCAAAGAATACAAATTTATAGAGTTGAATTTGAACTTTGATTCTGTATTAGAAGACTTTGTTGGTGCAAAATTACGTATGAATACTAATTATGTTCTTCAGCTTAACAAACCATACCTTGAGCAGTCTAGTATATATTCGAAGAATTTAAAACGCAACTTAAAAAAAGCGAACTCTAATTCCTTACAGCTTTTTAAAAACGATTCACCAACAGGATTAATCAAATTATTTAGAGAGGATAAGGGTAAGTATATTAAGCATTTCACTAATTTAGATTACAAGAAATTAGAGTCTATAATGCACGTAGCAATACAGAAGCATTGTGGACAAGTCTTGATGGCTTACGATGAAGGAAATAGATCTGTGGCAGGAATGTTTTTGTTGTTTAGTACTACTCGAGTTGTATTGTTGTTTACTGGGAATAGTAAAGAAGGTAAACAATTATCTGCTATGCCATTTTTAATTGATAGCTTTATAAAGGAAGCCTCTAATAGTGGCTTAGTATTTGACTTTGATGGCTCAAATGATTTAAATTTAGCTCGTTTTTATAGAAGTTTTGGAGCTATAGATGAGCCATATCAAAATCTTAAAATTAATCGTTTGCCTTTGTTGTTGAGATTATTTAAATAAATTAATTCAATTGTGTATGGATACTTGGTACGAATTTGTGAGTGTTATTCTTCTAAGTGCGTTAAAGTTTTTCGCTGGACCTATTCTAGCTAAGTCTTTAGGTTTTAGTTATCTTCAATCTATTTTAATAAGTAGTATAGGCGGTTTCTTAGGGATCTTATTTTTCTTTAAACTAGGTTCTCGAATTGTTCGTTTCTTCCCTAACTATTTCAATCCTGTAAATAAGAAAAGAAAAATATTTAGCAAAAAAAATAAATTCTATGTTATACTAATTCGCGACTATGGATTATTTGGTATAGCCTTGTTTTCACCCATCTTAATTTCTATACCAGTAGGCTCTTTCTTAGCGGCACGTTTCTTTGGCAAAAACACAAATATGACTCTCGCAGTTATGAGTATGTCTGTCTTGTTTTGGGCTATTAGTATCTCCACCTTTTTATACCTGTTTTAATGAAAGTAACTCATATTTTCTTTGACCTCGACCATACTTTATGGGACTTTAATAAAAATGCAGAGGAAACGTTATCCGAGCTATACTCCGAATTGAATTTAGGGGATCATCTACCGTCATTTTTAGAGTTTTATTCTAAATATATTGAGGTTAATGAAAGTCTCTGGGACTTATATAGAAATAAAGGAATTACAAAAGCTTCCCTTCGTACGGTTCGGTTTACTGAGACTTTTAAATATTTCAATATTGATAATCCTTTTCTTGCAGAGGATCTAGGGAATGAGTATGTTCTTAGGGGACCTTATAAATCACATTTATTTCCTGCTTGCCATGAGGTCTTATCCGAATTAAAATCAAAATATAACTTACATATTATTACAAATGGCTTTGAGGAGGTTCAAGCAGTTAAAATGGCAACTTCTAATTTAACACAGTACTTTAATCAGATTATTACGTCAGAAAAAGCTGGAGTTACAAAACCACATTCAAAAATTTTCGAGTATGCTTTGGCTGCTTCCGGAGCTAAAGCCTCGGAGAGTATAATGATTGGAGATAATTTTGAGGTAGATTGTTTAGGTGCAGAAAATGTAGGTATTGCAGCCGTCTATTTTAATCCTGACAAATTGATTCAAAACAAAAAAGTGAGCTATGAAATAGCCCACTTAAAAGAATTAATTGACTTGTTTTAACGTGTAGCAACAATTGTTTCACCACCTTTAACTACATCGTCTATATCTGCATTAATCTTTGCGTCTAAAGGTAAGAACAGGTCTATTCTAGATCCAAACTTAATAAAGCCCATATCTTTTCCTTGTACGGCTTTATCTTCTGCTTTAGAATACATCATAATTCTACGAGCTACTGCACCTGCTACTTGTCTAAACAAAATAGGTCCTGCTGTTTCATTTTCTACAACAATAGTTGTGCGCTCGTTTTCTATAGATGATTTAGGGTGCCATGCAACCAAGAATTTACCTGCGTGATATTTAGCGTACTTTACTGCTCCACTAATTGGGTATCTATTAACATGTACATTTAAAGGAGACATAAAAATAGATACTTGAATTCTTTTGTCTTTAAAGTATTCGTGTTCTACCACTTCTTCTATTACAACCACCTTTCCATCTGCTGGAGCTATAATATGATTCGGGTTTAAAACAGTATTTCTTTTAGGATTTCTAAAAAACTGAAGTACTAAAACAGCAAATACAAGAGATGTAAAAAGTAGTAAGTTTACCATCCAGTTAAATTCTCCTGCAAAGTACCAAGCCGAAGTATTTAATGCTATTAGTGCTGTTAGTGTATTTCTAATAATTGTAAATCCTTCTTTATGGAACATAGAATCTAGTTTAAGAATTTAATAATGGACTAATATGATAAAAGTAAATATAGTAAGCTGGTAAGCAAAATAGGGTAGAATCGAAACGATCTAAAATCCCGCCGTGTCCAGGTAATATATTTCCAGAATCTTTTATGTTTGAATTACGCTTTAGCATAGATTGAAATAAATCTCCAGCTGTTGCTATAAATACTGTTATTCCACCAAGGATTATCCATTCAAGACTATCAAGACCAAATCCATTAATAGATAGAACATATCCTGTAGCAGAAGTTAGGACTACAGAACCCCAGAAACCTTCCCAGGTTTTGTTTGGCGATAATCGTTCGAAGAGTTTTCTTTTCCCCACTAATCTTCCTACTATATAAGCCCAACTATCTGAAGCCCAAATGAGGATTAATAAGCCAAATAAGGTTTTGTACTCATAAGAGCCATTCTGTAAGCCTATCGGTATTATTAAAGCAAGTGGAAGGTATATATAAATAAGGCTTATGAATGTGCTACCTAGTAGATGAACAGAGTTTTTAGTAGGTCTATACAACTGACTTATGAAGTATATTAATACAGCCAAGAAAAACAAACCTCTTACTTCTGAATGTAGTACGCTTGCATAGACAAGTACACCCAAAGCAATAGTAGGGTAGAGGTCGAAGTTGATGTTTTGTTCTAGGACGATTTTTTTAAGTTCAAATGTCCCAACTATAGCTACAATCAAAAGTAAAACCCCAATATATAACGGCTTAGTAGTAGCTAGTAGCATGAGGGATACGTAAACGGACCCTGTGAGTATTCTTTGAATTAAATTGTTCATCGTGTTTCTTTATAATCTTCAATTAGGAAAATGTATAAATCTTTAGCCCTATCACTATCACTCATCGTCGTAATAGCCTGTTTGGTACGAATCGTTGTTACCATAGAAGGCCTTTGTCTACCGTATTTAGTTTGTATACCTCTTAATCCTTGATTAATGTCTTTTACAATTTGAGATGTATAAGCGACAACAACTAAGGCCTCTGGAAGCTGCTCAATTTTCAATCCTTTTGTTTGAGCACCAGAAACCATTATTGAACCATTAAAAGCAATTAAAAATTCGCAGTTACTAATACACGAATCGGCCTTCTTATAATCGGTTTCAAACTCTAGCTCTGTTGGCTTTAACGACTCTTTAAGCTCATCGTTACTACAATATGAATGGTTCCATTTACCCTCTGTTATCAGTTGTTTAAACATAACATAGAAATCCTCTTGGTCGTCGCAGTAAAAGAATTTACCTCCTTTACTCGTGAACACTTTGGCAAAAGTAACATCATCTGGATCCTCTGGGTCGGGCATGCAAATATCTTGCTGTTCCAACTCTTCAGTACTCAGTTCTGCTTTTCCTTTTGCTAAAGAAGGGATTACCTTCGCTAAGAATTTACTAAACAGACTTCTCTTCATTCTTTTTATCTTCTTCTTCTTCTTCTTCTTCTTCTTCTTCTTCTATCGCAACTACTTTGGTCTCTTTTTCAGAAACCTCCGCACTAGGATTTAAAGTAACAGTTTCATCTTTATCCCAAGGTCTTTTTCCGAAAATAGTTTCCAGATCTTCTCTAAAAATAACTTCTTTAGTTAGCAGTTCTGCCGCTAATTTAGACAAGGACTCTTTATTGTCTTCTAATACCTGAAGTGCTTTTGTATAAGCTTCTTCTGTAAGTGCTTTTACTTCTTCATCTATAGTACGAGCAGTTTGTTCGCTATAAGGCTTGTTAAAGTTAGAGTTCTGTCCTGAAGAGTCGTAGTAAGAAATATTCCCAATTTTTTCACTCAGTCCATATACTGTAACCATCGAAGTTGCCTGACGAGTAACTTTCTCTAAATCGCTTAAGGCTCCAGTAGAAACTTTACCAAAAATAATTTTCTCTGCAGCTCTACCACCAAGTGCAGCAGACATCTCGTCCATCATTTGATCTCTAGTGGTTATCTGACGTTCTTCCGGTAAGTACCAAGCAGCACCCAAAGATTTCCCTCTAGGTACAATTGTAACTTTTACAAGAGGTGCAGCATGTTCAAGCATCCAACTTACAGTAGCATGTCCTGCTTCGTGGAATGCGATAACTTCGCGTTCTTGTTTAGATATAATTTTATTTTTCTTTTCTAAACCACCAATAATTCGATCTACAGCATCTAAGAAATCTTGTTTTTCAACAGAGTCCTTATCCTGACGAGCAGCAATTAATGCCGCTTCGTTACACATATTAGCTATGTCTGCACCAGAAAAACCTGGTGTTTGTTTTGCTAAGAAATCTACATCTAGATCTTTGTTTGTTTTAAGAGGCGCTAAGTGAACTTCAAAAATTTCTTTTCTTTCTGAAAGTTCTGGAAGGTCAACATAAATCTGACGGTCAAAGCGGCCGGCACGTACCAAAGCTCTATCCAAAACATCTGCTCGGTTTGTAGCCGCAATGACAATTACGTGGTCGTTGGTTCCAAAACCATCCATTTCGGTAAGTAGTTGGTTAAGTGTGTTCTCGCGTTCGTCGTTAGAACCAGTCATTTGGTTTTTACCACGAGCTCTACCAATAGCATCTATTTCATCGATAAAGATAATAGCAGGCGATTTTTCTTTCGCTTTTTTAAATAAATCACGTACTCTAGAAGCACCAACTCCTACAAACATCTCTACGAAGTCAGAACCCGAAAGAGAAAAGAATGGTACTTGAGCTTCACCTGCAACAGCTTTAGCTAATAATGTTTTCCCTGTTCCTGGAGGTCCTACCAATAAGGCTCCTTTAGGGATTTTACCACCTAGCTTCGTGTATTTTTCAGGGTTTTTAAGGAAGTCTACAATTTCTTGTACTTCTTCTTTTGCCCCTTCTAAACCAGCAACGTCGTCAAATGTTGTTTTTATTTCTGTGTCTTTATCGTATAATTGAGCTTGTGATTTTCCGATATTGAAAATTTGTGATCCAGGACCACCAGAAGCACCACCGCCACCACTCATTCGACGCATAAAGAATAACCATACACCAATAAGGAAAATAAACGGCAACCAAGACCAAACACTATCCCAAAGACTCTGCTCATTATTGTAAAATATTTGAACTCTCTCGCCTTCAGTAAAGCGAAATAGCTCTTGTGCTTCTTCAATCTTCGTTTCGAAAACCTCAGAAGTACCAATTTTAATAAAATAATGAGGTCCTTTATTTAAACCTTCTCCAAAAAGTGGTTCTTTAACGCCTTCATGTCGGTGTTCGCTTAAAGCTGACTCCTTAATGAAAACCTTTGCGACATTTTTATTTTGGATAATTTCAATCTTCTCAACATCCTTATTCTTTATATACTCGTGAATTAAGGTTTGCCTGTTCGTTTCCTTGCTCACCGAACCCATTTGGTTGGTGAAAAGCATAGAGACCATAAAGAAAGCAACAATTCCGTAAATCCAATACAAATTGAATTTAGGCGCTACATTTTTCTTTTTCTTTAGCGAAGGTTTAGGTCCTTTAGCTTTCGCGTTAGGTTTGGTAGTGTTTTTCTTTTGTGCCATCTAATATTTTGATTCTATTGAGGTAACTTTAGCTTCATCCCATAATTCTTCCAATGCATAAAAATCTCTTACAGGTGTCTGGAAAATATGAGCAACTACATTTACGTAGTCCATCAATACCCACTCAGAGGTTTCTGTACCTTCTTTACGCCAAGCTTTATCGTTTAATGTCTCTAGCGTTTCTTTTTGAATAGAATCTGCTATTGCATTTACTTGGGTGTTCGAATTTGCATTACTTATTACAAAGAAATCGCAGACTGCAGCGTCTATCTCTCTAAGGTCAATAACCGTAATGTTTTCGGCTTTCTTTTCCTCCATCCCCTTTACGATTACATCTACAAGGGCTTTGATTTCCAAACTTCTATCTTCTTTCATTCTAGTCTTACTTATTAGCTTGCAAAAATAAAGCTTTTAAGCGGATTATAATTTTTATAATGGCAGTAAATTGAGTTAAGGAAAGTTAAGACTTTTTGTATATTTATTCCCTTATTATGGAAACACTTTTTATAGGTAAAAACTATCTCAAATTTGATGAAATATCCTCTACCAATTCCTGGATGATGGAGCGCTTATCTGTGCAGAATTTCCCTGAAGGAACTGTCGTTTATGCAAAGAATCAATCTAATGGTAAAGGACAGCGTGGTGGCTCTTGGAGTGCAGAGGCTTTAAGTTCTCTTACTTTTTCTATATTGTTAAAACCTTCTTTTTTACCCATATCAAAAGCGTACGATTTAAGTATTTGTATAGCCTTAGCTTTACACGATTGTTTAAACGAACTGCGTCCCGGATTTTCGATTAAATGGCCAAATGATATTTATTTTGAAGACAAAAAAGTTGCAGGTATTCTTATAGAGAATCAACTGAATAAAAGTTCTTATCAAAATGCAGTGGTTGGAATTGGCTTAAATGTGAACCAAAATAGTTTTGTTAAGCTTCCGAATGCTATTTCTTTAAAGCAAATTTTAGGAATACAGTTTCCTGTAGAAAAAGTGCTCGAGCGTTTATGCGAAACTATCGAAGCTCGTTACCTACAACTAAGGGCTGGTAATTACGAGAAGCTAAGAGAGACTTACTTAAATTCTATGTATCGTTATAATGAGGGGCATCGATTTCGTACACAAAACAAAGAGTTTTTTGCCACTATTACAGATGTTCTTAGAAGTGGCCGCTTAGTATTGGAGCTGCAAAATGGTGAAATACGAGATTTTGATATTAAGGAAATAGAATTTTTATAGACTTATTACTTTGTAAGTCGACACCCTAAATATCCCATTGGAATATATGCAAAACCTAGATCTGCGATATTAAACCAAAGTGGTGCAGGCAATATATTTGCCATTTGTATTCCACCTATTAGAAAGAGGAACCCAATACTTAATGCAAGGGGTAATTTATATGTACCTGCAATTTTAGCAGCTATAAAAGTACCAGTTAATGTCCCTAGAGGGTCAGCTAAAAAGGGCATTTTCGAACAGTTTTAAGAATATTTATAAGCCTTGCCATTTATCGGGTGCTTCGCGCCATTTTTTCAGGGCATCAATTTCTTGATCAGATATATAACCTGTGTCGATAGCCTGGTCTACCAAACTGCTATAATCGCTCAATGTAATTAAATCGCAATTGGCTTCTTTAAAGTTATCATCTGCTAATTGGAAACTATACGTAAAAATTGCAGCCATTCCCAATACGGTACAACCTTCTTCTTCTAATGATTTTACAGCTTTAAGAGACGAACCACCTGTACTAATAAGGTCTTCTATAACCACTACATTTTGTCCAGATTCTATAAAACCTTCAATTTGGTTTTTACGTCCGTGTTTTTTAGGCTCAGGTCGAACATACACAAAAGGTAGTCCAAGCTCTTGAGCCACTAAAATACCGTGTGCTATAGCACCTGTAGCTACACCGGCAATAACGTCTGGTTTCCCAAAACGTTCCACTATGGCGTGTGCTAACTGCTCACGAATATAAGTTCGAGTAGCATGGTGAGAGAGAGTTATGCGATTATCGCAATATATTGGTGATTTCCATCCCGAAGCCCAAGAAAAAGGTTTGCTTGGTTGAAGTTTTATTGCTTTAATTTGCAATAGAAATTCGGCGGTCTGTTTCGCTGTATCCTTGTCTAAAATCATTTTGCAAATGTATAGAATTTTTATAAAC
>CAJWJW010000022.1 GCA_913041775.1 uncultured Flavobacteriales bacterium | reverse complement strand
GAAGAAGTGAGTTCTGTGGATGACTTAAAAAATCTGGGAATCCGTATTGGAGATATTATTTGTTTAGATACACGTTATCAGGAATTGGAAAGTGGCTTTATAAAATCGCGATTTATGGACAATAAAGCGGGATGTTTTGTTTTGTTTGAACTCGCCAGAAAGCTACAAGGTAAAAACGTTCCCGTTGAAATATTCTTTTCAAACTACGAAGAAGTTGGGCATGGAGGAACCTGTGGATATGCAGATACAATAGAAGAATTACTCGTAATAGATATGGGTGTAATAGGAGATGATTGCGAAGGAACAGAAAGCAAATGTTCTATTTGTGCAAAAGATTCTACAGGACCTTACGACTACGAAATGCGTAAAAAACTAACTCTATTATCCGAGCAGCAAAACATTCCACATCAAGTAGATATTTTCCCTTATTATGGCTCGGATGGATCTGCTGCACTAAGAGCAGGAAACGACTTTAGAGTTGCCTTAATAGGGCCTGGTGTTTCGGCTTCACATGGTGTAGAAAGAACGCACAAAAAAGGAATTGAAGCAACCATAGATCTTTGTATGGCGTATATTGAAACGATGTAACTACTTCTTCATCAACCACTTTTGTGGATTTAATTTAACCGAAGCTTTCCATAATTGGAAATCGACCACAGTACTACCGTCGTGTTGCGAAGTAAGTACGATTCCAATTGGAGATTTAGTACTTACCTCCTCCCCTTTTTCTACGTAAACCTCACTTAGATTTGAGTACACGCTAATGAATTCACCATGTCTCACCATAACGACTTTTATACCGTTTGGCATAGACAGTACGCTACTCACTTTTCCGTTAAAAACGGCTCTACAAGTACTGTGAGATTCAGTAGCAATTTCAATTCCATTATTTTCAATTACAACGCCAGAAAGAACAGGGTGTTTTTGTTTACCAAACTTAGAAATAACCAATCCTTTTGCTACCGGCCAGGGTAACTTCCCTTTGTTAGCAGTAAAACTTTTAGACAATGCTATTGCTTCAGGAGTAGATGCAAAGGCTTTGGTAGAAGCAGAAGCGCTTACTTTTCGCAATTCATCAGCAATAATTCGCTCTATCTCAGTTTGAATTGTTTTACGTTTACTACGCTTAACTTTTAGGTCTTTCTTTAACTCTTTCTCCTTCTCAGCCAAAGTAGCCAAACTAACAGATTCTTGAGCTTGCTCTTGATTTAATAATTGATTTTCTAAGCGTTTATCAGAAATCAGATTTTGTTTAATGGAGCGCTGATTTTTGAGTACAACAATGGTTTTTTCTAGGGCTAGATTTTTTTGAGCTATTACTGCTGCTTGATGCATTCGGTATTTAGAAATCTGACGGATGTAAAACAGTCTTTTATAAGCTTGTTGAAAGTCTCGCGAAGAGAATAAAAATAACAATCTATTAAAATGCCGACTGCTATTATAGGCCTGCTGTACCAATATAGTATAGGTAGATTTTAAAGAATCTAAATCCTCAATCAAAATGGATTGCTGGCGGTTACTCATTTCTATCTCCTCTTTTATATACGTAACTTCTTTCTGGATGGTACGTATAAGCTGAGAACGAATAGCCACTTTTTGTTTTAAAGCTTTAAGCTGGTGAACAGAAACATTTTTAGCTGCTAGAGTTTGATCCAAAACAGAATTACTTAATTCAATCTCCTCTAAGAGCTTCATTTTTCTTTTTTGTAGTTCCACACGGCTTTGCGCCATTAAGTTGCCACAAGTAAGTAAAACAATGCATATTTTAATGAATGAGCTCATAGGACTTTGGGACTTTAAAAGAGAATTTTAATTGCTTAGTCAGATTGATTCTTGAATAGGATAAATGTAAACTTAAGGATTTATCTGTGGTGATAAGCAATCCTATAGATTCCGCAAAATCTTGACGTTCGTGGACTTCAAAATCTTCGTAAGAAACCATTAAATTTCTATTGAGCATATGATTGATTAAGCTTTGCGAAGAAATTTTAGAATTCTTAGGGTTTATAAGTGCGGTATAAATTTCTTGATCCGATTTACGACGACTACGTTGCATTTTTTTTAACTGCTTCTCACTTACAGAAGCAATTTTAAACAATTGATTTTGTAAATCTGCGTAGTATTTTTTTTCTTCAAAGTTACTCAGGGAATTCCCCATTAGTAAATCTTGAATTCTAGAATAAGTCAAAGGGCTTTTCACTTTCTCACTTAAGTCGGAATAACTACTGGTAAAGTATGTTTTATCGAAACGATTCATGAAAGACAAACTGTCCTGATCTAACAAGACACGCCCTAACTCTAGACCTAAGCCAGGGCTTATAGACATCCAAATGAGACTGTCTTTTCGGATTTTAAGGGTTCCTTTAAAAGAAAAACTCCGAGAATCGTCGTTGTACTTACCCGCAATTTTACTACTAAACCAATCGAAATTAAAACGCGAGGCCTCTACAGAGTCTATAAGAATCCGAGTTTTTGGGATTTTAGAATAAACGGGCTCTGTTATTTTTGTAGTAAAGCAGCTTGCCATAATCAATACTAGACCTAAGAGTAAAAGAACCTTATTCATACAAAATCCCGTCGCTAGCTTTTCGGAGTAATAAGGTGTTGTTAGCTCCTAAGGAAATTGCTTTATTCCAGTGTATTATTGCTGCAGCCTTATCGCCACATTTATACAAAGCATCGGCATAATGCTCTATAATAACGGCACTTTCAAATTGAGAATTCTCAATAGATTTAGACAACCATTCCTTTGCTTCGATAAATCGGTCTAATTTATATAATATCCAACCATAGGTGTCTTGGTAAGTAGCCTCATTAGGGTATAAGTCGTTACATTGTTTAGATAAGCGCTCAGCTTTTTTTAAATCTGTAGCACGCAAAGACAAATAATAACTGTAATTATTTAATACAATAGGGTTTTCTGGAATAATAGAAAGTGAGTTTTCGTAACTTTCATCAGACAAGTCGTGTTGTTGCAAGCTGTGGTAAGCATCGCCCAAATAATTATAAAACTCTGCCTTTAGTGGTCGATTATTTACCACATAAGTGATTCCCTTATTTAATAAAACAACCGCTTTGTCTTGCTGGTGATTAATCGTGTTAGCTAAGCCAGTAAACAAATATAACAATGGCTGAACAGGATGTAATGCTATGGCTTGCTCTCCAAGGCTGATAACCTCAGAATACTTTTGCAACTCCAAGCCAATTATTAAACATCTACTCCAAATGAGGTGCTCTGTAGCTCCTAGTTCGATTGATTTTGAATAGGAACTATAAGCTTCGTTCGATTGATTTTTTTGAAAATACATATCGCCATACAAAGCATGAAAACTAGGCTCTAAAGGGTGGTGTATTACTGCCTTATCTAATAAGGAATACAGAGATTTTAAATACGACTCATCTTCGATCGCTAATTGAAAATAATTCACTAAAATTTGAAACTTAAGCTCTACACTAAAATTAGTATCGTCGAAACAGTAGCTTAAATACTCAAAAGCTTTCTCAAAATCATTCAAGCCTCTATAGTATTCAGCAAGGGCTATATTAGATCTAGGCTCTGAAGGCTCGATACTCAAAATATCTCTATATATCTGCAATGCTTCTTCATGAAAATTATTCGCTTGTAATAGCTCTGCGAGCATTCCTCTATAACGAACTATAAATGGGTATTCATCTATTAAATCTTGCAACTCTTTTACAGCAGAATCTAAATCGCCCATAGCTATATAAAGGCGTTCTTTCATCACAGTGAGTTCTTCAGCTACTCCTACCCTCTTTTGAATTGTATTGTAAACGGCAACAGCTTTTTTATACTGATTGTTTCGAGTGTATGCCTGAGCCAAACTGTAGTAGCCATCTATATTAGAAGGGGCTAATTTTACTAAGTTTTTATAGGCATTTAATTCCTCTTCTGGCAAACCTAAAGCCAGGCTTAGCTGAGCTAAACTATGAAGAACCCAAACATTTAAAGGATCTAATCGATGAGCTTGATTAGAGTAAAAAAGAGCTTGCTCTAACCGATCAAGGCGCATATAAAGCTGAGCCATTGCAAAATTAGCATCCGCATTTAAAGGATCTATAGCTACACATTGCTCCATAAGCTCTGCGGCCTTTTTATAGTCTTCGAGTGCCTTGAGGCGATGAGCTTCAAAAAACAAATACTTAAAACGGAATTGGTTTTTGTACGACAATTCGCCTTCCGTGAAGGTATTTAACAATGTACGGCTGTTCGAGAGCTTTTTAGATCCCGAACAAGCCGTAAATAGTAGACTAATACCTAGTAAATATGTTATCGCCTTTATGCTCCTCATCCAATTTTAGAATAATCACCAATACTTACACGTTTTGTACCACCCGTATAATCAACATTATTACCTATCATAGAATCCTCTATATTGGCATTTTGTATAGTAGTGTTGTTTTGAATAATTGTATTTTTTAGAGTACTGTTAGAAATGCTAGTAGAATCTCCAATAGAAACATGCGGACCAACAGTGCAATTTATTAAGCGAACATCAGCGCCAATATAACAAGGCTCAATAATGGTTGCATTATCTTGAAACAGCCCTACTCTATCTTGCTGATTATCGGTATACTCTAGCACTCTTTTGTTGGCATGTATTGCGGCAGGTGGATTCCCACAGTCTAACCACTCAGCTACTTTACCAGGATAGAAATTAGCTCCTTTAACCTTCATGTTTTCCAGGGCAGTCGTAAGCTGATATTCACCCTTATCTTTAATGTCGTTGTCGATCAAATACTGAAGCTCTGAACGCAAATTCAATCCATCTTTGAAGAAATAAATCCCTATAATAGCTAAGTCAGAAACAAAGACTTCTGGTTTTTCAATAAAATCTGTAATAACAGCATTTTCATCCATTTTTATGACACCATATGCTTTAGGATCTGCAACTTTTTGAACCCAAATAATACCATCTTTATTAGCATCTAAAGTAAAGTCTGCTCTAAAAAGCGTGTCTGCAAAAGCAACAACAACAGGGCCTTCTAAAGAATCTTTAGCACATAAAATTGCGTGTGCAGTACCCAAAGCTTCGTCTTGATGATATATAGAACCTTTGGCTCCTAAGCCTTGGGCAATGGTAGTTAAATCTTTTTCGACTTCAGCACCAAAATCACCTATTACGAAAGCAATCTCTGTTACCTTTTGACCACAAACTCGTGTAATATCTTCTACCAAACGCTGAACAATTGGTTTCCCTGCAATAGGAATAAGTGGTTTAGGTAGGGTTAAAGTATGTGGTCTCAATCGAGACCCTCTACCGGCCATAGGGACAATGATCTTCATAATATATATTCTTTATTTATTTCCAGTTGATCCAAATCCACCTTCACCTCTATCGGTTTCTGACAGTTCGGTAACGGCATTCCATTGGGCTTTAGTATATGGAGAAATCACCATTTGTGCAATGCGCTCTCCATCTTCAATAATAAATTCTTCGTCTGACAAATTAACTAATAGCACCCCTACTTCTCCTCTATAATCAGCGTCTATAGTGCCAGGACTATTAAGAACAGTAATTCCCTTTTTATAAGCCAAGCCACTACGCGGGCGGATTTGTGCTTCAAAATTATCGGGTAATGCAATAAACAAACCTGTTTTAACCAAAACTCTCTGCATTGGTTTTAAAGAAATAGACTGCTCAATATTGGCATGTAAATCCATGCCTGCAGATAGGGTTGTTTCGTATTTAGGCAGTGGGTGTTTAGAGCGATTTATGATCTCAATTTGCATAAGTATATTGCTTCGTTTAGTGCTTGAAAGTACTGCTTTTTTTTCGCTTTTCTAATACCAATACTATAAACATATAGACTAGACATAAGAGGGTACTCAGCAAGAAATAGTCGTCGTGACAAACAGACCAAATATAAAACAAACTTAGCGCAGAAATTAGGTAGGTAAAAATACGCTTAGAATCGTAAGGGATAGGGTAGTAGCGTCTACTAAAAACATAAGAAGCCAAGCACATAGAAGAATAACAAATTAAAGTAGCCCAAGCAGAACCTATGTAAGAGAAGGAAGGAATTAAGAGTATATTAAATGAAATAGTTAGCAGGGCTCCAAAAATAGAAAAGTACGCGCCAAATCTGGTTTTATCGCTTACTTTATACCACACAGAGAGATTGAAATAAATACCGGAGAACAAATTGGCCAGCAACAAAATAGGAACTACTGCCAAACCTTCATGGTAGGCGTCATTTCTTATAAATCCTTTAATAATGTCTATATAAACATTAACCACTAAAAAAATGAGTCCTGTAAAAGCAACGAAATAACGCATTACACTAGCATACTGCTCTTTAGCACCTTCTTTTTGTGCTTGTGCAAAGAAAAATGGTTCTGCACCATAGCGAAAAGCCTGAATGAAAAGGGACATGAAGATGGCAATTTTATAACATGCCGAATAGATTCCAACTTGGGTACTGGCAATATCTGCAGGCAATAGGTAGTCCAATAAAAAGCGGTCTACCATCTCGTTCGTAACATAAGCTAAACCACCAAAAAGAAGTGGAAATCCGTAAGTAATCATCTTTTTCCATAAAGCATAATCAAAGGTAAATTTAACCTTAAACACTTTGGGTAAAAGTAGGAGGAAGGTGAGAAAGCTTGAAGTAAAATACGCAATAAAAGCATAGCCAATACCAAAGCTAGGCTCGTAAAAAGAATCAATAAAACTGGCAGCATAAGCTTGTTTCACTAAATAAGGACACAAGAGGAAGAAGAATAAATTTAAGCCAATATTTACACTAATATTTACAATTCTAATACTAGCAAAATGCCAGGGCTTATTGTCTAGTCTAAGCTTAGCAAAAGGAAGGCTTGAGAGTACATCGAAAGCTAAAATCCAAATTAAATAAGTTACAAAATTTTCGTTTTCCGAAATATGCAAGAGTTCGGCAATAAGAGAGGATTGAGGAATCGCTAATACTAAAAATAGTAGAGTAGTAGCAATAAGAGAGAGGAAGCCTGTAGCAAAAACAGCTTCTGAATTCTTTTCTTTAGTTGCAAAATGAAAAAAGGAGGTTTCTAATCCGTAGGTTAAAAGGACCATTGTAAAAGCGACTAAAGCTAGTAGTACTGAAAGTACTCCATAATCGCTCGGAGCAAAAATACTGGTATACAGAGGTACGAGTAGAAAATTGAGCAAACGCCCAATTATACTACTTAAACCATAAATGGCTGTTTCTCCAGCTAATTTTTTTAGACCCGTCAATTAAATCGATTTACAAAAATTAAAAGCTCGCTTTTCGTTTTTCTAAAAATGCAGTCGTTCCTTCAATAAAATCAACTGTTCCGAAACATTTACCAAAAGCATCAACCTCAAAAGCTAATCCATCTACACCAGTACTATAGTTAGCGTTTACACATTTTATAGCAGTAGAGATTGCCATAGGAGAATTACGTAAAATCTTTTTAGCCATCTTTAATGCAGTAGGCATTAATTCTTCAAGAGGTACAACTTTAGTCGTTATTCCATAAGATAGAGCAGTATTAGCATCAATCATTTCGGCAGTTAAAACCATTTGCATAGCCCTACCTTTGCCGGCAATTTGCGCTAATCTTTGTGTGCCACCATAACCAGGTATAACACCTAAAGATGTTTCAGGTAAGCCTACACGGGCAGAATCGGCAAAGATTCTAATATGAGAAGACATCGCTAGCTCCAATCCCCCGCCTAATGCAAAACCATTTACAGCAGCAATTACAGGCGTTTCCATACGGTCTATTCGATTAAATAAATCGTCGTGACCTTTTTGCGACAGAGTCTTACCTTGTTCAACAGAAAAGTGTGCAAATTCTGAAATATCAGCCCCTGCAACAAAAGCTTTTTCACCAGAACCAGTAAGGATTATTACACGTATGTCATTATCACATTCAGCCGATTGCAGAGCAGAGCTTAACTCTTCAATGGTTGCTTTATTTAAAGCATTAAGTTTTGAAGGACGGTTAATAGTGATGGTTTGGATTCCAGCATCGCAAATAATAAGTATATTTTCGTAAGTCATAAGAGAGTCTTTATAAAAAAGTAAAATTAGGCTTTTTGTTTGAGCAGCGGCAAGCTTACATAAAAAGTAGTTCCATTATTTGGGATTGTTTCAAAGTAAATATGTCCGTTTAGGTCGTCGATGATTTTTTTAACCATTGCCAAACCTAAGCCAGTACCACTAGTTTTTGTAGTGAAATTGGGCTCAAAAATTTCATCTTGAAGTTCTAAAGGAATACCAGAACCATTATCTTCTACTTGTAGTAAAATTTTGTGAGTTCCTTTTTCCAAAGAAACCCTTACCATAGGAGTATCTCCTTCTGAAACAGCCTCTATAGCATTGTTTAATAAATTATTAAGAACCCGTACAATCTGGTCGTGATCCGCAAAAATGAAACAATCTTTGTCTAGTTTCAAAATACCACTACTTAAAGGGTCGAAAAAAGAGATGGTAGTTTCTACGATTTTAGACAAATTAAGTGATTCCTTATTACTTGAAGGCATCCGGGCAAAATCTGAAAATGCTGAGGCAATATGAGCTAATGTATCAATCTGTTCAATTAAAGAAGTAGTGAATTTTTTCATTTTAGCAGGAAACTCAGGGTCTGCTACACTTGCTTTCCGCTCAAACATCTGAACGTTTAACTTCATTGGTGTAAGTGGATTTTTAATCTCATGCGCTACTTGTTTGGCCATTTCTTTCCAAGCAAATTCCTTTTGGGTTTGAGCGAGCTTCTCAGAGCTCATTTCAAGCTCTTTTACCATAAAGTTGTACTGAGAGACCAACTGACCAATTTCATCAGAAGACTTCCACGATAAAGGCATGTATCGCTTAGCAAGTGCGGCTTTACCCATTACAGAGGAGAGCTTTGCGATAGGCTCGGCAATTTGTTTGGATAAAAGGTAGGCTATAATACTAGCACCAAAAAATAGAAATATATAAATAGGGGATAGTGCAACAAAGTAAGCTCTTAAGTCTCTTTTATACGTTTCGTTAAGCTGAAAGTACGGAATACTTATAATTGCAAAAGCTTTGTCGTGCTGATCGTTAACGAGATGATACGAATTTAAATATTCCTCACCTTCGAAAGACAAATGAAGCAACACAGGATTTTCATCACTAATTAAATCACCAAGAGAAGCTAAATCTAAATGATTGGGCAGAATATGTGTTTGTACAATCTCCTGGTTAGTGCTAACAATAAGCTCCCCTTTAAGGTTGTACAATACAACATCTAAATTATGGATGTCTGCCAACTCATTAAGTTTGTACTTAAAAAGTGTATAAATTAGGGTGTCGTTAAATTCCTGTGGATTTTTGTCTTTTAAATAATAGGCAATAGAGGAAAGGGCAGCTGCTTCTTTTCGTTGTAAACGATTGTTATGATATTCAACATTCTGACTTTTAAAATTGTAAAAAGTAGAAATTCCTATAAAGAAAAAAGAAGCCAGCAAAAGCGCCAACATAGAGATATAGATACGAGTACCTAATTTTTTGGGGTATATAATAAACGATTTCATAAGCCTTAAAGATATAAAACAAAAAAAACCTGCCAAGGCAGGGTTTTTAGATATATGAAAAGATTATTGTTTCAGCGCTTCAGCACCACCAACAATCTCCAAGATTTCGTTAGTAATAGCAGCCTGACGTTGTCTGTTATAAGTAAGTGTTAAATCGTCTTTTAGATCTTGCGCATTGTCTGTTGCCTTATGCATAGCAGTCATACGAGCACCATGCTCAGAAGCATGAGAGTCTAATAAACCTTTGTAAAGCTGTATTTTTAAAGACTTAGGAATAAGATCTAAAACAATAGAAGATTTAGAAGGCTCGAATATATAATCGGTATTCAATTGAACTTCTTCAGGCTCCTCAGCTTTAACCGGTAAAAACGCCTCTACTATTAACTCTTGAGTCGCAGCATTTACAAACTTATTGTAAATGATTTCAACTTTATCAAAAGAACCTGCAACAAAAGCATCCATAACTTCTTGAGCAATAAGAGTAGAACGATCAAAATTCAAGTCGTTAAAAATCTCAAGATTAAAATTAAACATGGTATGTTTTCCTGTGAAGTAATCTACAGATCTTTTCCCGATAGGGTAAACCTGTACATCAAGATCAGAAAGTTCCTTAATACGCTTTTCAGTCCTTTTAAATACGTTTGCATTAAAGGCTCCACATAAACCACGATTGGAAGCAATAGGTACAAGTAATACTTTTTGAGTATCTCTTTCTTGACTATAAACGCCTTCAGTAGAATCGTCGAGAGTAGCACTTAGATTTACTAAAATTTCGTGCAATTTCTCTGCGTAAGGTCGCATTTGAGTAATTGCGCCCTGAGCTCTTTTTAATTTTGCAGCCGACACCATTTTCATAGCACTGGTAATTTGCATCGTAGATCTTATCGATGTAATTCTGTTTCTAGTTTCCTTTAAATTTGCCATTATGCTAATTCAAATTAAAAAAGCGAAGCGTTAAACCGCTTGCGCTAGTTATTCTTTTTATTAAGCGAACTTAGAAGCTACCTCTTTAGTAACTCTAGTTAAAGTATCAACAACTTCATCAGTTAATTTACCCGCTTTTAAAGCAGATAATATATCACTATGACTTGCTTTTAAAACAGATAGATAATCTGCTTCAAACTCTTTCACCTTATTGATAGGAACGTCCATAATTAATCCGTTTGTTCCAGCAAAGATAATTGCACATTGATCTTCAACTCTACAAGGAGAGTTCTGAGCTTGCTTTAATATTTCAACATTTCTTGCACCTTTATCAATAACAGATTTAGTAGCAGCATCTAAGTCTGAACCAAACTTAGAAAATGCCTCTAACTCACGATATTGAGCCTGATCTAACTTTAATGTACCAGAAATCTTTTTCATTGATTTAATTTGGGCAGCTCCTCCTACACGTGATACCGAAATACCAACGTTAATTGCAGGACGTACTCCAGCTAAAAATAAATCAGACTCTAAAAAAATTTGCCCATCAGTAATCGAAATTACGTTAGTAGGAATATATGCAGAAACATCACCAGCTTGTGTTTCGATAATTGGAAGAGCAGTTAAAGAACCACCTCCTTTCACTTTACCTTTTAACGAATCTGGCAAATCATTCATTTGAGCAGCAATTTCATCAACCTCAATTAATTTTGCAGCTCTTTCTAATAATCTTGAGTGTAAGAAAAACACATCTCCAGGGTAGGCCTCACGTCCCGGTGGTCTTCTCAATAGTAAAGAAACCTCACGGTATGCAACTGCTTGCTTTGATAAATCATCAAATACAATTAATGCAGGACGACCTGTATCTCTAAAGTATTCTCCAATCGCGGCACCAGTAAATGGAGCAAAAAACTGCATTGCTGCAGGATCTGATGCATTTGCTGCAACAATTGTAGTATATGCCATCGCTCCTGCTGCTTCCAAAGTAGCAACAATACCTGCTACTGTAGAACCTTTTTGACCAATTGCAACATAAATACATGAAACTGGTTCACAAGCGTCATAAAC
>CAJWJW010000021.1 GCA_913041775.1 uncultured Flavobacteriales bacterium | reverse complement strand
TCATAACCGTAGCTCGTACATTAGATTTTGTATATCTATTTATATAATTCCTTAGTAATGGAGTTGCATACCCACGATTAGCATAAAATAGAAAAAGTACTACTAGGCTAAAGTAGGTCATGTGTGTTCCTATAAAAAAGTACGTAGAAACTGTAATGATCCCAATTATGTAAAGGCTCGTTAATTCTGTAAATCGTTTTTCTATATGGTGGGCTCTAAAGGCGAAAACACCCACTATTATATTAAGTGCAGCCCAGACCAGTCCATAGTTTTTCATGTTTACTCCTATGTCTTTTAGAAAGGGTTGTGCTAGCCAAGCCATCATTAATGTACTTACTCCAATTGCAGAGGAATAGATAATATGTGTACGAAGTGTTTTGTGTTCAATAAGAGAAAAATGAACAACCTTAAATATAGATTTCCAGGAGCTTTTTAGTCGTGCTTTATGAATTTTTGGCTCTACTAAGCTTATAGAAATAGGAATGGCTATAAAAGTCACAATTACTTGTGCGTAGGCTGGGTATCTAAATGATATTGCTGCTAAAAAACCGCCTAAGATTCCTGCAGCAGCCTCCGAGAAATTCCCAATTGAGATACTTCGTCCTTCATATTTTAAAAAACGACCCTCTTCTTTAACCTCAAGTAAACTATCGTACATAAGTGCAGAGTCGGCACCAGAAATAAAACTATTTCCAAGTCCAAGCAGTATTTCAGCAACTAAAAACCACCAGAAGTTATAAGAAACAGAGAATAACCCAAATCCTACGAATGCTAGTACGCATCCTAAAATAAGTGTTTTTCTTCTACCTAGTATATCTGCTGCATAGCCCGAAGGAATTTCCATTAATCCAACAGACAAAGAATAGCAAGCTTGAAGGATCATTATTCTTTGAAGACTCAAACCATTGTCTTGAAAAAATAATATAATAATCGGCATGATTATCATAAACCATAAGGTTCCTTTTATGATAAAAAGCTTCCAAACATTGGGGTGTGGAAATCGCGTCATTTTCTTGGGTGGTGTGCTATAATTTCATCTCTTACAAATCGTCGGTCTATATGTAAGTAGACTTCTGTTGTACTTATACTTTCGTGACCTAGTAAGCTTTGAATGGCTCTAAGGTCAGCACCTCCATTAAGTAGGTGAGATGCAAAAGAATGTCTGAATGTATGTGGACTAATTTTTTTGTGTATGCCCGCTTTAATTGCTTCCTTCTTTAGAATCGTGTAAATCATAACTCTTGTGAGTTGTTTACCTCTATTGTTAAGAAATACAAAATCTTCGTGACCGGATGCTATATTTTGATGTGACCTATTTAAGCCTAAGTAGTCTTTTATGTAAGTAATTAAAGTTTTGTTAAGAGGGATAAGTCGCTCTTTCGACCCTTTTCCTATGACAATTAAAAAGCCCTCATCTAAAAATAAACGAGAACACTGAAGGTTTATGAGTTCCGAGACTCTTAAGCCACAGGAATATAAAGTCTCTAAAATTGTTCTGTTTCTTTCGCCAAATTTCCCAGATAAATCTACCGAATCTATAATTGTATCTATTTCCTCCTTACTAAGTGTCTCGGGGAGTTTTCGAGGTATAGAAGGATGGTCAATTTTAGAAAATGGATTCAATGTAATACAGTCTTCTAATTTTAAATATTTGTAAAACGAATTTAGACTTGAGAGAATCCTTGCTTGAGACTTACTAGATGCAGCTTGTTCATGAAGGTTGATTATGAACAAACGTATATTTTCGGAGCTGAGCTTAGTGCAATCTTTAATTTCAAGGTCCGATAAACAGAATTCTGCCAGTTTTTTAAGATCACCTAAGTATGCTTCGATAGTGTTGTTGGCATGCGCCTTCTCCAAAACGAGGTAATTACGGTATTCTTCTAAAGCTCTTTTCCAGTTCATTTGTTATCTTAGCCCAATAAGGCAAATATAGGAAACGTGTAATAAAAATGCCATATTGTACTAGTAATGAATTAGCGTCTTTCTAATCTCAACTAACACTCAATTATAGCGATGAAAGTCATTATTATTAATGGTCCGAATTTAAATCTTTTAGGAACAAGAGAGCCTTCTATTTATGGTACTCAAACTTTTGAAGAGTATTTAAGTGATTTACGAGCAGAATTCACTTCTTTGACTATCGATTATTTTCAAAGTAATATAGAAGGTGTTTTGATTGATAAAATACAGGAAGTAGGATTCTCTTACCATTTTATAATCTTAAATGCAGGTGGATACACACACACATCTGTTGCTATTTCAGATGCAATAGCATCTGTGAAAACGGAATGCATAGAGGTGCACATTTCTCAGCCTGCTGCGCGAGAAGAATACAGACATAATTCGTTAATTTCGGGGAAATGCAAAGCCAGTATAAGTGGCTTTGGATTGGGTTCATATAAATTAGCTTTATTGAGTTTGAGTACTCAAGCCTAAATTAGTATTAGATCGTTTTTATATGAAAATTTTAGAAAACATTTCCCTTAAGCCTTATAATACATTTGGTATAGATTGTACGGCACGCTATTTTGCTCTTATTGAATCTTTGTCAGATTTAATGGAAATATTTGCAGCTCGTGAATTTTTAAAACTCCAAAAATTAATTTTAGGTGGGGGTAGTAATATTTTGCTCTGTTCCGACTTTAATGGTTTAGTTATTAAAATTGACCTTAAAGGAATTGATTTACTTACAGATGGATCTATAAAAGTTCAAGCAGGAGAAAACTGGCACGATTTCGTTTTGTGGTCTCTTGAGAATGGATATAATGGAATTGAGAATCTATCTCTAATTCCAGGTAATGTAGGTGCTGCACCTATGCAAAATATTGGTGCTTATGGTGTGGAGTTAAAAGAGGTGTTTTTGGATCTTGAAGCTTTTCATATTGAAACTGGTGAAATACATGTATTTACAAATTCCCAATGTGAATTTGGTTATAGAGAGTCTGTGTTTAAGAACAGCCGAAAAGGGGAATATGTTATTCTCTCAGTTCGTTTTAACTTGCATAAAACCGATGAAGTTGATATTCGCTATGGTGCTATTTCTAAAGTGCTCGAAAATCAAGGGATTCTACACCCCACACCAAAACAAATTAGTAATGCCGTAATTTATATTCGAGAATCGAAGCTTCCCGATCCAAAAAAGATAGGGAATTCAGGTTCATTTTTTAAGAATCCAGTTGTTTTGAAATCTGACTTCCTACTCCTACAAGAGCAGTATAAAGATATACCTTCTTACCTGATTAACAGTCTAGAGGTAAAGGTTCCAGCTGCTTGGTTGATAGAGAATGCAGGATGGAAAGGAAAGGTAATTGGTAATTACGGGGTTCATAAAAACCAAGCTTTGGTACTCGTTAATTATGGAGGCGCTAAAGGAGCTGATATTTATGAATTAGCACAGAAGATTCAAGCCTCGGTTAAAAATCGCTTCGATATTCATTTACAAATGGAAGTCAATATCATTAATGGGACTAATTAATTATTTATCGTTCGGATATTAAATTCTTTGGTTTAAATTTGCTAAAATTTACAACACATGAAAACAGTATTATTAACCATAGTTTTGTTGGGTTTAGGTATCGCAGGAATTGCGATTAAGATTTGGGCTAAAAAAGATGGAGAGTTTGAAGGTACTTGCGCCAGTAATAATCCTTTAGTAACTCCAGAAGGTGAAGCTTGTGGCTTTTGTGGTGCAGAGCCTGAAGAACATTGCAAATCTGAATAATACTTATAATTACTTTGTAGTATAAAGTCTGCAAAATTGTGTTTTTTGAACTTCCAAAAATTTCTCCATGAAAATAGGTATCCTTAGAGAAGGTAAGACTCCTCCAGATAAACGTGTAGCATTAAGTCCTGAGCAATGTGTACAAGTACAAAAACAATATTCAGATTTAGACTTAGTAGTGCAACCGAGTCCTATAAGGCGTTTTGTTGATAGTCAGTACACTGACTTAGGTGTTATCATGCAGGAAGATTTAGCTGATTGTGATGTTATTATTGGAGTGAAGGAAGTTCCTGAAAAAGATTTAATTGCTTATAAAACGTATTTCTATTTTTCTCATACGATTAAAGAGCAGCCTTATAATAGGAGTTTGTTGTTAAAGATGCTTTCTTTAAATATACGAATGATTGATTATGAAACCTTAACCAATGCAAATGGCAAACGATTAATTGGTTTTGGTAGATACGCTGGTATTGTAGGTTGTTATAATGGGTTTTTAGCCCAGGGTAAAAGAACCCGATCTTACGATTTGAAGCCTGCTAATTTATGCGATGACCGCAAGGAGGTGGAGTCTGAGTTAACAAAAATTAAACTCGAGCCTATTAAAATTGTTCTCACTGGATCTGGTAGAGTAGGGAATGGAATTATAGAATTGATAAACTTAATTGGAATTAAAGAGGTTTCTAAAGAGCAATTTTTAAATGAATCTTTCGACCAAGCTGTTTATGTGCAATTAAATACCTTGGATTATAATATCCGCATTGATGGTTCAGCCTCTTCTAAAAGTGACTTTTATGCAAATCCTCATTTGTATAAATCCGATTTCTTAAAGTACGCTAATGTTGCCGAAATGTTTATTGCAGGTCATTATTATTCCGCAGACTCCCCTTATTTATTCACTAGAGAACAAGCAAAATTATCTAGCTTTAATATTAAAACTGTTGCCGATGTTTCTTGTGATATTGATGGTCCTGTAGCTTCTACTATTGCTCCTTCTACAATTGCTAACCCTATTTATGGTTACAATCCCATAACGGAACTAATAGATGACATTACGAAACCTGATGTAATCACTGTGATGGCTGTAGATAATTTACCCTGCGAATTACCCAAAGATGCTTCTGAAGATTTCGGTGCTGAGATGATCAAGCATATTTTACCTTGTTTATTAACCGAAGACCCGACTAATATTATAGAAAGAGCCACTATTTGTGAGAATGGTAAGCTTACCAAACACTACGAATACCTCTCTAATTATGTGTTAGGTAAATAATTATTAATTTATTTATCATAGTTGTTGTTCATGTATGTAGTTTGTTATATATTTGGCAAAGATTAAAATCCTGGGGGGGGTTTCTAATCATAGTTAAATGAGGCTCGTTTTCACGAGCCTCATTTCATTTCCTATATTTTTTATAAAGCATTTTAGATTCTAATAGTGTCATTTATGTTTGTCTACTTATTTTGATCTTTAGAATTCTTGAGGTAGATCAAAAAAAGCCCAAATGGGCTTTTTTAAAGTGTGAATTATTTAAGAATTGATCGTGTCCAGCTTGTTGTTTTGCCAAATAGAGAAAATCCTATATAACCTCTGAGGTTTAAAATGTCTAAACCATCTGTTGTAGCATTGAGAGAATAAGTATCACCTTCTCTAGCATCGTATATTTCTCCGTCGTTCCATTCTTTATCCTTTGCGTCCCAAACAAGGTTCTGCATGACAGTCATGCCTAGTTTTTTTCTAGTTTTAAGTTTGTCGTCTGGATTTTTCTCATCGAGCATCCAATCTCCATTTTCATGTTTTGCTTTTTCAAGCCATACAATTTTACCAAAAAACAGTTCTTTTGCCTTAAAGACTTCAATCTGTGCATCTCCTTCTTCGTTAAGCCAAACTCCTAAAATGTCTCCAGAGTTTTGCGCAAAAAGTAGGTTTGCACTAAAGATAAATAGGGAAAGTAAAATAGATTTTTTCATAGTAATGGTTTGTTTTTAAAAATTACGGTTAATTCCAATAACAAATCGGTTAAAGTCGAGGTAGTTTTCTCCATATGGAGGTTTATTCATTAGCCATGGTAAATCTAGCCTTAGGGTTAAGGGTTCAATATTATCAATATTTTTAAACAAGGTAAATGTAGTACCTAATCCTGCATCCGCTCTAAAACTTCCTATTGTAAAATCTTCATTCAATTTATTTGAATTCAAGATTCCTGCATCAGTAAAAAGATAATTTGTCATACTAATTTTTTCGGCGAAAGGAAGGTATTTAGAAAATTCTAATTCTGTAGAGAATGAGACTCCCGAAGTTCCAGAGTAATTGAAGCTTTGGTTTTCTAACTCTCCTTCGGGCATTAAATATCCGGCGTAAGCTCTTAGGTTTAATCCTCCTCCCATTTGAAAGTGATTTAAGTTAGAGTCGTAGCCAATCAAATCCCTATTAATAAACCCAGTAGATCTAATGTATTTATTGTCCATCATTTGTTCAGGGTTAGCTCCTGCTGCAAAGATTTTGCTCTCTGGTGCAATTGATGTTCCAGATGTATGATTTGCGTAGAATCTGGTTTTTAATTTGAATTTATTAATCGTAGAATTGTTTAGAACTTCTAAGCTCAGTTGTGCATATTGATAATCACTACCCAAAGTACTTGACTTTAATGCTAAGTTAATCGCACCATTTCCTCTGTGGTATTTGTAAAAATGATCTAAACCTACTGTAAGGGTATTATTCCATTTGTTTGCCACCCAAAACTCATCATCGTTTAATAGTAAATAAGTACTGCTTGTTTGTTCTGGTCTTTGCATCACTTTTAGTTCTGCATAGATTTTATTGTTTTGTTTTAATTCATGCTCAAATCTTAATTTGTGTAAGTCCAGTCCATCTAGTTTTTTAGTATGTAGAATCATTACTAAGCCTTTATTTATATTGTATAAAGGTGTGCTATATTCTACTTCGTACGAAAATTGATTGTAATCGCTCCCCGATTTTATTGTATCCAGAACCTCGACTCCCTCTTTCATATAATTTACTTCTGCTGAAGGGAGGTATTCGTTAATTTGTGCAAATCCTGTATTTACCCAAAAAGTCCCATCAAAAACATGATGTATATCCATATAGTCACCAGTAAATTGTATCCCTGTTTTTAAACCATCGTATCCATTATACCATAATTTTGGCCGAAGTGTAAGTTCATATTTTTTCCAATCGGGGTAGGACCAAACAAAGTCTTCCATTTCTACGGAAATGTTTTTATGTAAACTATTGTCTACCATATAAGAATCTGCTAACCTATTTGTTGGGTCTATAATTATATCTTTAATTCCTTTAGGAGATCGAATAATAACAGTATGCTGCTTGTGAATTTTCCCGAAACCATACCATTTTTCTAAAATGGTTGCGTCGGTTTTCTTAACAAACCAAGTATTTGGAATGTGGTATTGAGTCTCTTTTCCAGATTTTGAGACTACCGTAAAGTCAATAGGCATTTGCATGTCTGCTTTTCGCTCAAAATTAAGTTCAAATAATTCATCAGAACCTTTTAGCTTTTTAGCCGATTTTACTGCATAATCTATGTCTTTGGTTGTTTCCATCCATTGGTCAAAAAACCAGTTAAGATCTACCTTCGTATAATTAATTACTGTTTTCCTAAAATCACCAAAATAGGGATGTGCTATTTTCCAAGTAGCAAAGTAATGCTGAATCGCTTCTAGAAACAATTCATCACCTAATACATATTGTAAGTTATACAGCATAGCTGCAGTTTTATAGTAAACATGTCTATAGCCACCACCGTGAGCTAATGCCGAGCCAAAATCGTCGGAGTGCGTGTTTAATTGTGGTGTATTGTTTCTGGTAGCATCTTTTATATAAGCGTAGTAAACCGATCGATCTCTTGGATGTAAATCTTTGGTGTGATTAGCTATGTATTTGTTTGATGAAATGTTTTGTACCATCTTGTCTCCATCTATACGTTCTAATCCCCAAGCTGTAAGAAACTGAGTAAAACCTTCGTCTAATGCAGCTCTATAAGTTTCGTTGTTTCCTACTTGTCCGTAAAACCAGTTGTGTCCAATTTCGTGCACCAATAAACCTCTATAACTAGGGTCTGACCCACCATCTAAAGTAAGCATAGGATACTCCATCCCATCTTGTGCGTCTGCAACGATCATTTTATGGTAGGTATACATCCCGAAGTCTTCAGAAAATACTTGAATTATTTTTGCGGCATAATCTGCTGCATTTTGCCACTTACTAGCATGTTGCTCTTGTGCTAATGCATAGCAAGTAATACCGTTCCAAGTGGCTTCTCCAATTCTATAACTAGGGTCTGCAGTAAAGGCGAAGTCATGTACGTTTTCGGCATGGAATTTCCAAGTTTTCCGCTCTTCAGGATTGTATTTTATTATTTCTGAAGCAGCTTCGTTCCAAGGTTTGTCTTTAAAATTAGTGATCGCTAATTTGTCTCTTAATTCCTTAGGTACAAGTTTGTCTCTATTTAATAAGAATCCAGTAGCGTCTACAATATAATTAGCGGCAAAAGTTAAAGCTACATCAAATGCGCCAAAGTCACCATAAAACTCTTTTCCTAGGTGTTGGTCGGTAGTCCATCCAAACTTTGCATCATACACCGAAATTCTCGGATACCAGTGTACTCCATCGTAGTGTGTTTTACCATTCGAATTAAATTTCTTCATCCTTCTACCCATGGCTCCTTCACCAAAATACGTAGTAAACTCTAGGTCGAAGTCAATAGATTCTCCTGATTTAATAGGTTTACTTAAATGAACTTTTAAAATAGTGTTGTCTTGTTCGAGCAGTATTTTCCTTCCATGAGAAGTAATTTTATGCACCTCTGTACCTTTCTTGTCCGATTCGTAAGGGCCGTATTGTATTTTATTATTGTTTTGCTCGTTTAATTCTGCATGATGAGATTCTGGTTGAAATGCATTTTGATATAAATGGAAATAAACGACACTTAAATCGTCAGGAGAGTTGTTCCAATAAGTGAGTTTTTCGACACCTTCGATAAGATCTTTTTGCTCATCTATATTAGCCGTTATTTTATAATGAACATCTTGTTGCCAGTAGTCAGAATGAGGCTTTTTGTTTTTCCAATAATTAGGGTTGTCTAAATTCCGAAAAGTATTCGGTTGGTTTATTGGGTTGTATTTTACGGGTTTGCTTTGAGCAGAAAGAGTGGTTATAGAAATAAATAACACCAATAGGTAACAATAGAAAATTCTCATTAGAGTCGTAATTTTTTTGGACTCAAAAGGTAGGTAATAAAATGATTTTAGTCAAGCTTATTTTTTTGCTTCTCTTTTGCACTTACAATACTGGCATTTAGTTCAAATCCTAGTAAGAGAATAATAGAGTTAAAGTACATCCAAAGTAAAATAACGAGAAGTGTTCCAATAGAGCCGTATAGTTGGTTGTATTGGGCAAAGTTTGTTACGTAATAGCTGAAACCTAAAGAGGAAATCACGCTAAGTACAGTGGCTGTAATTGAACCTGCAGACCAGAATTTCCAACCTTTTTTATCGGCTGGACCATAGTAAAATAAGATGCTATAACTTACAAATAGTACAAAAACTAAAATTAACCATTTAGCATATAAAATTATATCTACCGAATACTGTTGTAGGTAACCTTCGCTAACAAGGTTACTCATAAAGCCTTGAGAAAATAATTGAAATATGATGGTTAAAATTAAAATAATTGCTAATACTAAAGTAAGTGCAAACGATAAGAGTCTAAGCTGCCACCAGGTTCTTTTGTCGGATAAATGATATGTTGCGTTAAATCCAGTAATCATTGCATTTACACCATTAGTAGAGAAATATAAGGCTAGTACAAATGTTAGTGAGAGTAATCCACCTTGTTCATTGTTTACTATATCGTCTAAAATAGATTTTGTAGCATCAAAGGTAAGGGGCGGTAATATGTCCATCATTAAGACGAACAATTGTTCCTGAAAACCTTCAATCGGAACAAAAGGAATTAACGTGAATAGAACTATTATTGATGGGAAGAAGGCTAAAAAGAAATTAAAGGCTAGGGAAGAGGCTCTCGTAGTAATTGCTCCTTCAAGTAGCCCTTTATAAAAAAACATCGAGACTTCATATAGGCTTAAACCATCGAAACCTAGAATTATTAGTTTTTGTGTATATGTTTTAATGCCCAAAGTCTAATTTTAAGATTGTGTGAATTTACTAAAAAGCCTTTAAACTCAAATCCATATTATAAACAGAATGTGTTAAGGCTCCTACAGAAATGAAATCTACTCCACATTCTGCATAAGAACGAATTGTTTGATCTGTAATACCTCCAGAAGATTCTGTCTCGAATGCACCATTAATTAACTGCACTGCTATAATTGTCTCTGCAGGCGTAAAGTTGTCGAGCATAATACGGTGTATACCTCCAGCCTTCATAATTTCTTTAACTTCGTTCAGATCTCTAGCTTCTACCTCAATTTTAAGGTCTAGGTGTTTTTCTTTTAGGTAAGTAAGTGTTTTTTCTATTGCTTTTGTAATTCCACCTGCGTAATCTAGGTGGTTATCTTTGAGCATTATCATGTCGTATAAACCGAATCTATGATTTGCACCTCCACCAATTCTAACAGCCCATTTTTCTATAACCCGTATTCCAGGAGTCGTCTTACGGGTGTCTAAAATAGTAGTTTCTGTTCCTTCAATTAGTGTTACATACTCTTTCGTTTTAGTCGCAATTGCACTCATTCGTTGCATACAATTTAACACCAAACGTTCTGCAGTGAGTATAGAAACCGAACATCCTTCAACAATAAAAGCGATATCCCCTTTTTTTACTGTGTCACCATCTGAGAGAAGTGTATTTAATTTTAGTGAAGGGTCAATACTTTCAAAAATCCATTGAGCTAATAGTATTCCAGCTATTATACCCTCGTCTTTAACGAGTAAATGAGCTCTACCGATATTCCCTTGAGGAATACACGCTAATGAGCTGTGGTCACCATCGCGAACGTCTTCGGTAAAAGCTAAATGTATAAAAGGCAGTACTTGTTCTTTTGTAATCATAAGATTCTGTTACTTTGTAAGCAGCTGCAAAATAAGTAAATTTTAAAGAGTCTAGATGAAGATTTTACTTTTAGTTATCGGGAAAACCGATGAGAAATATTTGATGGATAGCATGGATAAGTACCGCAATCGTTTGAAGCATTATATAGGCTTTGATTACGAGGAGATTCCCGATATAAAAAATAGAAAATCGTTGTCTGAGCTTCAGCAGAAAAAATCAGAAGGTGATTTAATTCTTTCGAAAGTAAAAGCTGGAGACAAGTTGGTCTTGTTAGACGATAAAGGCAAGGATTATTCTTCGGTCGCTTTTTCAAAGCATTTACAACAACAAATGAACTCAGGAATTAAAAGACTTGTTTTTGTGGTTGGTGGTCCTTATGGATTTGATGCTTCCGTGTATTCAAAAGCACAAGGAAAATTGTCATTATCTAAAATGACTTTTTCTCACCAAATGATTCGATTGTTTATGGTGGAGCAAGTTTACCGAGCTATGACGATTTTGAAAAATGAACCTTATCATCACGAATAGTGGCTTCTCCCACTAAAGATTTAGTTTGATAATTACAACTAGTAAAGCTATGTAAATCAGTAGTTGTAATGACCTGTTTATCTTTAAATTTACACCTGTTAAGATTCGTGACTTCTGTTGATTGATTCGTTTTTATTATAGAGATAAATTACTTACTTTTGCAGACTATTAATAAACTAAATTAATAACAATGTTGAGAAACTACGAAACTGTTTTCATTTTGAA
>CAJWJW010000020.1 GCA_913041775.1 uncultured Flavobacteriales bacterium | reverse complement strand
TGGCTGGCGAAAAGCCTCATATGAATTACGATTTAGTTCCTGGTGTAGTTTATACTTGGCCTGAGGTTGCTGCTGTAGGAAAAACTGAAGAGCAATTAAAAGCTGATGGAATTAAATACAAATCTGGTTCGTTCCCCTTTAAAGCTTCAGGTAGAGCTAGAGCTTCTAACGATACCGATGGATTTGTAAAAGTATTGGCTGATGCTAATACGGACGAAATTTTAGGAGTACACATGATTGGGCCTCGTGCTGCAGATATGATTGCAGAAGCTGTTGTAGCAATGGAATACAGAGCTTCGGCAGAAGATATTGCTCGTATTTGTCATGCTCACCCAACATTTACAGAAGCTTTTAAAGAAGCAGCCTTAGATGCTACCGATAAAAGAGCTTTACATATTTAAGCACTTTATTTAATATTTAAAAAGCCGTTCTGATTTTTCAGAACGGCTTTTTGCTTTTATTATGTTTTCTTGATTATGTTGTGGATGTTAATCATTCGCATCATAAATTAATGTTTGCTCTGAACTCATCTTTATTTGATATTCTTTTCCAGGTTCAAAGTTGCCTATTCCGTTGTATTTCCAACTAGGTAGGTATGCCTTGCCGTAGCTATCTTTTACAATTATAATCACCTCTGCAATATCATCCAATACAATTATAGCATCCTGAGGTGTATCTCTTAAATAAGAGATGAAACTCCATCCTTCATACAAATTAATTGGAGTAAGATCTGGTAGGAGTTGTGCTCCACAAATATTAATCGTTTGAGCTTCTTGAAGTTTGATTAGATAACCTTCTTTTTGAGCAATATTAACCACTCCATCAGCATATGATCATTCAGTTAAGTACGCTCCTCCAGTATATCTTTTCACAATTATTAAATTACTCTCTGCAATTAGGTCGGATCAAACATCACTTACATGAGGTTCGGTACTTTCAATATAAGTAGAAAACATGGACCATCCTGCTGGAAACTCAATCGTCTGACAAGTTTCAGTTTCACCTTACTCACAGAATAAATTATCAATTTCTACACTTTGAGCAAACACATAATTGTAATTACTCGAATTGGGGTTTAGATAACTGTCATCCGAATTTTCATTATTTGGGTCGGCAGTCGCGAAATAATTTTCTGCAGAAGAATCTATACTCACATATTCAATAAGAGACTCATTAATTGTTCCTGCTTTTAGGATAATTGGTATTAAAAATAATACTAGTTTTAGATTGATAGTATGTATCGTATTAGAGTTTTAAGAGTTTAACTATACGAATTATTAACGTGAAATTAAATACAAAGCTTCCTTTTACATATACTTATATATCCTATAGTGAAACACTATATTTGCTCCATGCAATTACAAGCACATATACAAATTACCAATCCTAACGAAACCAAACAAGGTTTGGTAGACTCATTTAAAGAGGCATCTAACGTACTCCTCTTAGATGGAAATACTTCTGAATCAGACACCTTTGATTGGATGTTAGCCGTTGGAACAGTAGATGAAATTTCTGTGGGTACAGATGCCGCTTTTGATAAATTGCAAGACTTTTACGACAAGCACAAGGACTGGGTTTTTGGTTCTTTGAGCTACGATCTTAAAAATGGCTTGGAAAATTTACAATCTAGCCATTCCGATAAAATTCAATTCCCAGACTTACATTTCTTTTTGCCTAAGTATTTGTTTATTTACAAAGACAATAAATTGGCTATTAACAAGCATACATCCGTTTCGGGATTCGATTTTAGTATTTTGAAATCCCCTATTATACCTTCTGGAATTGCATTTTCTGGTGCAATCACAAATAAGGTTTCTAAAAAGAAATACATTAATAATGTAAATCTGATAAAAGAACATATTCAACGTGGCGATATTTACGAGATGAATTATTGTCAGGAGTTCTATGCTGAAAAAACAAACCTCAATCCATTCGAAACCTTTACTCGATTAAATTCAATTTCGAAAGCACCTTTTTCCTGCTATTATAAAGTAGGCGATAAGTACTTGTTGTCTGCTAGTCCAGAACGATATATTAAAAAACTGGGATCTAAAATTATTTCTCAGCCTATAAAAGGAACTCGTAAGCGTGGTAAAGATTTAGAAGAAGATGAGCGTTTAAAAATTGAACTTTACGAAGATCAAAAAGAACGATCGGAAAATGTAATGATTGTGGATTTAGTCCGTAACGACTTGTCTAAAATTGCCAAGAAAAAAAGCGTAAAAGTAGCGGAGCTTTTTGGAATCTACACCTTCGATCAGGTACACCAAATGATCTCGACTATCAGTTGTGAAGTAGATGAACAAACTTCTTTAAAAGAGATTTTCGAGGCTACTTTCCCTATGGGCTCAATGACTGGAGCTCCTAAAATTAGCGCAATGCAATTGATCGAAAAGTTTGAAACATCCCAACGTGGCTTATATTCTGGTGCGGTGGGTTATATAAATCCACAAGGAGATTTCGATTTTAATGTAGTCATAAGAAGTATACAATACAATGCATTAAATAAGTACCTTTCGTTTATGGTAGGAGGCGCTATAACTGTAGGCAGCGATACCGAATTGGAATACCAAGAATGCTTGGTAAAAGCAAAAGCTTTATTTGAAGTATTAGAACAAAATCATGCAGAAGCAGTTTCTTAATTATTGTGCTAAAATGGGCATTAACAAGCAATCTAAAATTTTGCTTTCCCTTAGTGGTGGATTAGATTCCGTAGCTTTATTTCACTTATTTCGTCTTGCTGGTTTTTCTTTTGAAGTAGCACATTGTAACTTTAATTTACGAGCTGAGGAGTCTGATGCTGATGTTCAGTTTGTGATTGATTTATGTAAAGCGAACGGTATTCCTTTACATATTAAGGAGTTTAACACAGAACGTTTCGCCAGTAATAATGGAGTTTCTATTCAGATGGCTGCTAGAGATTTGCGTTATTCTTGGTTCGAAGAAGTTAGAAAATTAAACAAACTCGATTTTATTGCTACCGCACACCACCAAGACGACCAAATAGAAACTGTTTTATTGAATCTTTCTCGTGGAACTGGTTTAAAAGGAATGCATGGAATTTTATCCAAACAGAATAAATTAATTAGACCCTTATTAATTACCGACAAACAGAGTTTAGAATTATGGATGTTAGATAATAACTTCCCTTATAGAGAAGATTCTAGCAATTCATCTGTTAAATATTCGCGTAATAAATTACGTCATAAAGTATTGCCAGTACTCAAAGAAATTAATCCTTCTTTAAGTTCTACCATGCAGCAAAATGTAACTCGTTTTGATGCTAGTTATCAAAACTTGTCTTTTTTCTACGAAAAAGAAAGAGCTTCTATTCTAAATATCAAGGTAGATGAATTATCGATTAACTTAGTTGAGTTGCAACAATTACCTGCGCCTATAGATGCACTGTTTTATTACCTCTCAGAACATGGGTTTAACGATTGGAATGCTATGGAGCAATTGTTGGTTTCAGAATCTGGTAAAATTATTTCTAGCGCTACACATCAGTTATTAAAAGATAGAACTACATTAATTCTAAAAAAACTGAACGAGTCGAAGGAGGAAGAACACCTCATTTATGAAGACCAAAGTTCAATAGCTAGCCCTATAAACTTACAATTTGATTGTTTACCAAGCAGCGATTTCAAATTTAGTATGGATTCTAGCGTAGCTGCTTTAGATTACGATAAACTAGTGTTTCCACTTACTTTAAGGAAATGGAGAAATGGAGATTCCTTTCAACCTTTAGGTATGCAAGGAAAGAAGAAATTAAGTGATTTTTTTATTGATAAAAAATACAGTGTTTTCGAAAAAAAAAACACCTGGATAGTATGCACAAACAATAAAATTGTATGGGTAGTTGGAGCGCGTATAGACGAGCGTTTTAAACTTGTAGAAAATAGTCAAATGGTTTACCTTGTGCAGCTAAATAATAAATAAATATGCTAGAGAAAATTTCTTTTCACGAAAAGCAATATTTGGGATATAGTAAGTATTCAAATCTTCGCCGTATAATACTGGCTTTGTTTTTCTTTATCGCTTATTATTTTTCTCAACCCGGTTTAGAATCAACTAACCTTCTATTTTACTTAGGTTCTTCTACCTTATTGCTTTCTGCTGCTTTAATGTATGTTCTTCATTTAGAGACTACTTTAGAAAATGGGAGCTTAATTTTTGATGGTTTATGGACCGCTAGAAAAGTGAAAGTTGAGATGTCGAGTATTGTTTCTGTAGAGCAAATTATCTATACAAATATTTATGTTAGACGTGCGGTATACAATTTGCATCGCAAGGGTAGAATCCATTTTTATACCCGTGGTAAAGAGGCTATTTTACTTACCGATAAAGATGGCTTAGAATATGTAATAGGTACACAACGAACAGAAGAGTTGTTTGAGCTTATTAAAAAAGAATTAGAAAAATAAACAGCATGAGAATCCTTTTTAGTTTAATCCTTGGCTTATTTATATCTGCCGTTTCTTTCGGGCAAATTGAAGATCCAATAAAATGGAATTTCGAAGTTGTTTCTGTTTCAGACAATGAAGTAGATGTAGTTATTAGTGCTGAAATTGAAGATAGTTGGCATCTTTACTCTCAATATGTAGAAGGTCCTATTCCTACCACTTTTACTTTTTTCGATAATAAAAGTCACGAATTTATTGATGGAGTTGTAGAAAGTACTCCACATGAGGATTACGACAAAAGCTTCGATACAATTTTAAAATATTTTGAAGAACAAGCAGAATTTAGACAGCGTGTAAAACTCTTGTCAGATTCTGTTTCTGTACTTAAAGGTGAGTTCGAATTTATGGTTTGTAACAACGGTATGTGTTTGCCACCAGAGTGGGTAGATATTGAACTTGAATTACCTGCTGCTTCGAAAGCTTCTAAGCCTTCATCATCCTCTTCTAGTGCACATGGTTTATGGGGGATATTTTTCTTGGCATTTTTAAGTGGATTTGTTGCGCTTTTAACGCCATGTGTTTTTCCTATGATTCCTATGACCGTCAGTTTCTTTACCAAGCAGAGTAAAAACAAAGCTCAAGGAATTAAAAACGCTATTATTTATGGATTATCTATAATTGGTATTTATGTGTTTTTAGGTGTAGTTGTGTCTGGTGTATTTGGTGCTGATGCACTTAATAACATGGCCACTAATGAATACTTTAATGTAGCATTTTTCCTATTACTTGTAGTTTTTGCAGCCTCTTTCTTAGGAGCTTTCGAAATTACTATTCCCAATTCATGGATTAATAAAGCTGACTCTGCGTCAGATAAAGGTGGATTAATCGGTATTTTCTTTATGGCATTTACCCTCGCATTAGTTTCCTTCTCTTGTACAGGTCCTATTGTAGGAACTCTATTGGTAGAAGCAGCTTCTGGAGGTTCGTACATCGGACCCATTGTAGGGATGTTTGGTTTTTCTTTTGCCATAGCCTTACCATTTACTTTGTTTGCAGCCTTCCCTGGTTGGTTAAATTCACTACCAAAATCTGGTGGTTGGTTAAACTCAGTAAAAGTTGTATTAGGATTTTTAGAATTAGCACTTGCTTTCAAATTCTTATCGAATGCCGATTTAGTTCTCGACTTACACATTTTAGAAAGAGAAACCTTTATTGCTATTTGGATTGTCATCTTTGGATTACTAACCATGTACTTATTAGGTAAACTTAAATTAGCACACGATAGCGATTTAAAACACATCTCTGTAGGTAGATTATTTATGGCTATTGTTACAGGTGCATTTACCGTATATATGATTCCTGGTTTATGGGGCGCACCATTAAAATTAATTAGTGCATTCCCACCACCACAAGAATACAGCGAATCGCCGTATGGTGTAGGTTACACTTTAGGTGGTGCTGCTGAGATACACAAAGAAGAAGGTCAGCATTTAGGTCCGCAAGGAATAATGGCCTTTCACGATTACGAAGAAGGTCTTGCTTTTGCAAAGTCTGTAAACAAACCAGTTATGTTAGATTTTACTGGTAAGGCTTGTGTGAACTGCCGTAAAATGGAACAAGGTGTATGGTCTGACTCTCAGATTAAAAGCATTCTTAAAAATGATGTTGTATTGGTTTCTCTATATGTAGACGATAGAAAAAAGCTCGCAGAAGAAGACCAATACGTAACTACCTTAGCAGGGAAAACGAAAAAGGTACGAACTATTGGAGATAAATGGATGGTATTACAAGCCAATACATATAAAACCAATTCTCAACCTTATTATGTGATGTTGGGAAGTAATGGTAAACCATTATTGGAAAACGCCAACTACCAAGACTATGGAACCATAGATTTATTTAAAGATTGGTTAAGTCGTGGTTTAGCTGCATTTAATTAATCATTATTTTGGCAACAGAAATGAAGACTATCCAAAAGGAATTTATCGAAGCACAAGAAGTATTGAATACTTTTATTGCTGATGAAAATAATTTCAAATTAATAGCAAATGCTGGAGATCTTATTATTGAATCATTCAATAATAAAGGGAAACTAATTAGCTGTGGAAATGGTGGTTCTATGTGCGATGCGATGCATTTTGCAGAGGAACTTTCTGGTAGGTTCCGTGGCGATAGACCTTCGTTGCCTGCGATGTCTATTTCTGACCCTTCTTATATGTCTTGTGTAATTAACGACTACGGAGCAGATGCTGTGTTTTCGCGCTACATTCAAGGAATGGGATTTAAAGGCGATGTATTAATTGCTATTAGTACGAGCGGAAATTCTGCTAACGTGATTAATGCAGCAAAAGTTGCAAAAGAACAAGGCCTAAAAGTAATTGCACTTACTGGTAAAACAGGTGGAGAGCTGGCAAAGATAGCGGATGTAGAATTACGTGCGCCACATTCTAATTTTGCAGATAGAGTACAAGAAATACATATTAAAGTAATACACTCTTTAATACACTATATAGAACAAAAACTTTTTACAAACCCTTAATTAAAAAACCATTAGAATGAAGAAAATAGCTTTATTAGCAGTAGTAGCTGGTCTATTTGTTTCTGCACAAGCGCAGGATATAATCACCAATAAAGAAGGTAGTGAATACGAATTTACTGTTGTTGCAGATATTGAAGCAACAGAAGTTCAAAGTCAAGGTAGAACCGGTACTTGCTGGAGTTTTTCAGCTTTGTCTTTTATAGAATCAGAAATTATGCGTTTGGGCGGTGGTAAACACGAATTGTCTGAAATGTTTATTGTTCGTAATACTTATGCCGATAAAGCTGAGAAATATGTACGTATGCACGGATATTTAAACTTCGGTCCTGGTGGCGCTTTTCACGATGTAAGTGAAATGATTAAAGCACACGGTATTGTTCCATTGGAAGTTTATACTGGTAAACCAGCTAACGAAGAAGTTTTTAACCATGGTGAAATGGATCACGTCTTACATGGAATGGTGAAAGCTGTTGTAGATGCAGAGCAAAAAACATTAACTCCTTTATGGAAGCCAGCTTACGAAGCTGTATTAGATACTTATTTAGGTTCTATCCCTGCTAAGTTCTCTTACCTTGGAAAAGAGTTTACGCCTAAATCTTTTGCTAAATCTGTTAAGTTTAATGCAGATGACTATGTATTTATTAGCTCGTATACACACCACCCATTTTACGAAGACTTTATTATTGAAGTACAAGATAACTGGATGATGAAATCTGTATATAACGTGCCAATGGACGAAATGATAGAGGTAATTGACCATGCATTGGTAAATGACTTCTCTATTGCTTGGGCTTCTGATGTTTCAGAAAAAGGTTTCTCTTTTAGAGATGGATTGGCTTTAGTTCCTTTAGATGGAGCTAAAATTAGAAAATCGGGTAAGGATAATAAAAACTTCTCTGATGCTGGTGCAGCTAAAGAGAGTACTGTTTTTGAAGCTCCTTGTGAAGAAAAAGAAATCACACAAGAAATGCGTCAAAAAGCATTCGACAACTATGAAACTACTGATGACCACGGTATGCACATGACTGGGATTGTAAAAGACCAAACAGGAAAGCGTTACTATATCATCAAGAATTCTTGGGGTACAGACAACAACGACTGTGATGGTTACTTCTACGCTTCTCAGGCATTTGTTGAGTACAAAACAATGGATATTATGTTACATAAAGATGCACTTCCAAAAGCATTACGTAAAAAATTAGGGATTAAATAAGCCCATTTTAAAATCCAAAAAGCCTCTCCTTATGGAGAGGCTTTTTTGTTTTATTTGGTTTCTTTTTTGTCTGGACTCTTAAGCACTGAATAAAGCTCGCTGTCTGGGTTTTTAGACTTTATAAATGGAAAGATCAACTGTACTTTCCAGGGTTCTTTTATTTGATTCCATGCACCAAATTTTGTGGGATACTTCCTGGTTATTTTTGCGGCACCAAAAATCACATCCCATACGAATAACATATTACCAAAATTTCCATTTGGATGCGATATCCCATCTTCATCTGTAAGTCCATGATGGGCGAAATGTGTAGTCGGCGTAGATATTGTTCTCTCAATAATCCACGCAATGGGCTTTAAGATTCTGTATTTAAATAAAACCTTATCCCATCTGTTCTCGCTATGAGCTAATAGAATAATACTTAATTTTATAGGTAGGTAAATAAGATAAGTAGTGCCCATTCCCATGTAAATTAAAATTGCAGAGAACCAAATTCCTGGCATAAGTGCATAATACAATACCGCGTTTCTATAGGTTACTAAAACACCCATTTCTTCTAGAACATGATGTGGTCTGTGTAGCTTCCATATAGTTTTGTTTACAAGAGAGAGTCTATGCCACCAATACTGCGTTAAATCATCTAAAATTAGGAAAGCTATAAACTGGAGCGCAATAGAAGATTGTATGAAGTAATGCTCTAGTTCTTGGAAGTAGCTTCCCAGTATCCAAAAACTACACATAAATATGGTGGGCTGTATAAGGGTGGGTAATATAGCGAGACTTATAAGTTATATAGTATAGTCGTTACTTGTTCTCTTGATATTAAAATACAACCCTCCAATTACCTCTAATATCGCAAGAACTAGTAATACTGTCGTAAGTATGAGTTTGCTAAGTAAAGGGTCGTACATTTTTTTTATTGTTAATTACGGTCTAAATTAATCAAATTTTGTTCTGTAGTCTATCTCCTCAAAATAAGTTTAACTTTGTACTCTTAAATTACTACACCATGAAACTATTTCGCTTTATCGCCTTTATAGAAGGTTTGTCATACTTACTCCTGTTGTTTATTGCTTCGCCTGTAAAATACATTATAGGTGACCCTACTTATGTAAAATTACTTGGTATGCCTCATGGTTTGCTGTTTGTTGCTTATATAGTTTTTGCAATTTTTATGAGTGTCAATAAAAAGTGGAATCTAAAAACTACGTTTATTGTTCTTTTGGCCTCAATTCTGCCTTTTGGGACTTTTTATATCGACAAGAGGTATTTAAGAGACTAGTTTATTAAATGTGTATTATGGAATTGAATAAACAGGAAATTCATCAGATGGGTATGAACCATGTGGGGAAACATTTAGAAGAAAATGGCTTTGAGTTTTTGGCTGTTAAAAGCGAAATCGGAAACTCTCCACAATTTGTATGCTTAAAGAATGAAAAGGAATTGTTTTTTGTTCTTGTTCGCACTGTTAGTTTTCCAGAAGACCCACAGAATTATAATGAAGCTTGGATGGCTAAAATGAAAAAGCACGCTATCGAGAAGAAAGCGTGCCTTTTGTATGCTGGTGTCGGACTAGCCGATAGTATCAATATTAAGTCTAAGCCTATAAAAGGACAGGAGTCCTTGGTGAATTATAAAGGTTTAGTAGAAATTGATTTATCAATTAAAAAGTAGATTTAAATTCTGTTTGGAATTTCTGAAAATCTTCTTGTGATTGCACTTCTAAATAAATATTCTCTCCAAATAGTTTTAAATATAATTCAATTTTATCTGGTGTTTGATATCCTTTTATAGGTGCTATAACATCCATCTTCTCATCCATGTAAATAATGGTAGGGTAGGAGTTTACTCCAAGAGCTTGAGCAAATTGGTGCTGTCCTTTTCTACCTTTTTTACCCTCAACAAAACTTGGGTTTGTATAAGTGTTTCCTTTCAAAGTAACATCATTGCCACCTTCTGCATCAAATTTAATAGCGTAGAAGTTTTCGTTTACGTAAGAGATAACATTCGGATTTGTAAAAGTATTTTTCATCATCATCTTACAAGGTCCGCACCAGGTAGTATAAACATCCATAAGTACTTTACGAGGAGCTGTTTCTTGTAAAGCAGCTACTTCTTCTACGGTACGCCAGTGTATTTTATCGCCTTGTGCAAAAATGCTAGTTGACAAAGTTAGGGTAATAATTACTATGGAAAGTATATTCTTCATGTGTCCTGATTTCTTCTATCAAAACTACAATTATTATTCCATTGTAGTTTAAGTTTAATATTTAACGCTAGAGATCGAATGTTCAAGTATGAAAATTCATAATAATTCTTAGCATTTAGTTTTTAGCTAATTAATTATTTAACCCCGTGCATTAATTTTTTCAGTAAAGGATTCAATGCCATTACTAGAACACCTGCTACTGTTGGTACAATAGTAAAGATTAAGAAGAAAGTGGAAAGACTGTATTCGTTGGTAATATGTTCTATTTGTCCACCTAAAACAGCTGCTAATTTATTTCCAATCGCAATTGCTAAGTACCACATTCCAAACATAAATGCTATCATACGTGGTGGAACCAATTTAGATACATACGAAAGACCAACCGGAGATAAACATAGTTCACCAAGTGTGTGAAAAAGGTAAGCTAAAATTAACCAAACCATACTCACTTTTATACCGGCTTCAATTCCGAAAGCACCAAAGGCTAAGAAACCAAACCCTGCTGCCATTACAATTAATCCTAATCCATATTTTACAGCTGCAGAAGGATTGTATTTAGACTCCCACCATTTAGAAACAGATGAAGCAAAAGCTATAATAAAAAATGAGTTTAAAATACTAAACCATGAAACAGGGATTTCTGTATTGTCTGACATAAAATCTCTATGTAGCATCCATAACGAGACTGCCCATACTCCTGCAAATGTGATTATAAGCACGATGTTAGATGCAGGTATTTGCTTCCAGGTTTGTTTTCCTAATAAGTATAATACATAAGATATTATAGCCAATGGTATTATCGTTAACAGTGTGTTTACAATTTTAAAAATCATGGCAGAATCACCTACTAAAGTTCTATCTACAGAATCACGTGCAAATAAAACCAAAGATGAAGCAGCTTGTTCGAACGACAACCAGAAGAAAACTGTGAAGAATGCAAAGATGATTACTGCAATCATTTTGTCTCTAACAATGGGGTCGTATCTTAAAATTCGTGAAATAACCATGTATAAGAATGCTGCTAAAGCTAACAGAACCATTATATACTGACCTTCTAAGAAATCAGTATTTGCAAAAGCAAACATATCGAAGTTAGCAATTTTAGATAATGGGTCGTTAATAGCATAACCTAATCCTATAACAGAAGAGAAACCAATTAAGA
>CAJWJW010000019.1 GCA_913041775.1 uncultured Flavobacteriales bacterium | reverse complement strand
ATAAAAGCATATTTTTTTAATAATTTGTATATTCGCTGACTTGACAAACGAAAAACACACAGATAATGATATCACTAGATAATTTAAGAAAGCGTTCTGGCCTTGTTTTGGGTGGAGTTGGAGTTGCTTTGGGGGCATTTCTTTTAGGAGATTTAATGAGTTCAGGTAGCTCACTTCTAAATGGCGGACAAGGCGTAATAGGAGCTGTAAACGATGAAGTTATCGATTACCGCGAATTCGAAACTGAAGCACAAAACTTAGACCGCATATTTAATTCTCCTCAAGACCGCAATGTATTGAGAGATAACTTGTGGAACGACAAAGTGAATGATGTTATCATGAGCGAACAATACAACGAATTAGGTTTAGCCATTAGTGCTGATGAGTTGGCTGGGTTATCTTTTGGTTATAAATCTGCTGAAATGTCTGTAACGGCAAAACAATTTTTTGGAGTTACAGGTCAAGACGTAACTGCTGCACAATTGGCAGGTGTAATTCAACAGATTCACGATAATGATCCACAGAGATGGATGTATTTCGAGAATGTAATCCGCAAAGAGAGATTGGGCCAGAAATACATAAACTTAATACGTCAAGGATTAAATGCTTCTACTATAGATGCAGATGTATATTACAATGAACAAGCAACCCAAGCGAGTGGTCGTTATGTTTTTAAAGCATTCGACACCAATATTGAGGTGACTGATGCTGAGCTTGCTTCTTATTACAGCGCTCATACTGAGGAATTCCCTCAAGGTGCTAGTAGAGAATTGAGTATTGCTGTATTTGACATTACCCCTACTCAGGCTGATAAAGACGCTACAAAAGCTCAAATTTTGGATTTAGTAGAAGACAAAACAGTTTATAATAAAACTTCGAAAGCAAATGAAATTGTAAATGGTTTTAGAACAACTAACGATGCAGTTGCCTTTGTTAATATGTATTCTGATGATACGTTTGATGCTGTTTTTTATGCTGAAGGTCAACTTTCTCCATCCATTGAGTCTGAAATGAGAACCGCTGAGGTCGGTTATGTTTATGGCCCTTATGAAGAAGATAACAGTTATAAAATTGCTCGCCTTAACGCTCGTCGTAACGACTCTGTGCAAGTAGCAATTATAGAACTTGCTATGGATGCTAGTGAAGAGACAGCAAATGAGATTTATGCTCAGGCTAGTGAAATGGCTGCCGCAACAGATGTTGCAAACTTTGAAATATTAGCAGACGAAAAAAATGTTGCCTTAACCACTACCACTGTACTTGATGCTGATAGAACTATTGCAGGAATTGGTGAAGCGCGTAACCTAGTATTTTGGGCTTACAACGAAAACACCAGCGTAAACATGGTTAAACTAGACGACCAAAATAGTCGTATTGTTGTAATGATGTTAACAGAGGTCTCTGAAGAGGGAACTCAAGCCTTAGAAGCAGTAAGTGCTCAAATTGAAATTGCAGTAAAAAAAGAAAAAAGTGGAGAGGCTTTAATGGTTCAATTCAATACTCATATTTCTGCAGCTTCAACAATTGATGAATTAGCTACAGCAATGACCTTAACGACTGAGCAAGTTAATACAATGGCTTTTTCTTCTAACGCTATACCAGGTGGTTTTGAACCAAATGTAGTTGGTGCTTTTTACGGAATGGAAAAAGGACAGTTGTCTAAGCCGGTTCTAGGAAATAACGGTGTGTATGTTGTGTATACAGATGACTTCATCTCTTCTACAGCACCTAAAGACCTTACAGCTTTAAAGAAGCAGTTAGAAGGTCAACTACAACCAAGAGCTAATTTTGAAGCTACAAATGCTTTAAGATCCCTTGCCGAAATAGAAGACAATAGAGCTAAGTTTTATTAGACTTTAGTTTATCAATCATAAAAGCTGTTTCATAAGAAGCAGCTTTTTTTGTGCTATACATTTTTAATAGGCGCTACAGTAGGTGTTATCTATGATGTAAGAAAAAGTATGATAACCTACAGAGTAAAGTTTTGCTTCAGTTGACAGTCATTAAGTAACAACTACCATCGTTTATTTATTCTCTAGTATTTCCAACCCTTTTAGAACTGAAGAGTCTGTATGATTAAGAACGGTAAAGAAGCCTAGATCATTCCATTTTTGTCTCGCGACACTCGTTGTCAGCCTTTTGGTAATCCAAGCCTTAGAACGGCTTATTTCATCCTTATTTATAGGAATGTCGTTTTCCTCGCTTAACTGGATAAACGATTTAAATAGATCCTCTGAAATTGTAAAGTTTGTAGCAAAATTTTTAGGATCAGAGAATGAATTTAAAAATGCAGTATTTGTGTCAACAAAATCGAAAACAAAAGCACTCATAATATTTGCAGCGAGGACTTTAAATAACCAATCTGAGCGACCTGTAGTATCTAAGGGAACAAAATAATCGGGTGCTATTCCACCACCGGCATAAACGACTCTACCATTATCGGTAAAATATTTTAAGGAATCAGCAATTTTGATGCTGTCTTTAGTATAGAGCTCCCCATTTTCATAGCGCTCTAAAGCCTCTAAATGGTAGGCGTCCACATCATTAGTATACTTTTTTTGTATAGACCGACCAGAAGGCGTGTAGTAGCGTGCGGTAGTGAGTCTAAAAGCAGAACCATCACTCATTTGTGTTTGTTCCTGAACTAAACCTTTTCCAAAGGTCCGTCTTCCAATAATAGCTGCTCTATCGTGGTCTTGAAGTGCTCCTGCAACAATTTCGCTTGCCGAGGCAGAGCCCTCATCAACTAAGACGACTAAATCTTGTTTTTGAAAACCTCCATAGCAGCTGGCTTTATATGTTTTTTTAGACCTTGAATTCCCTTGCGTGTAAACAATTTCTCCAGTGCTTAAAAACTCATCTACCATCGATGTAGCTGCATGAAGGTATCCACCAGGGTTCCCACGTAAGTCCAAAATTAACTTCTGCATTCCCTCTAATTTTAAATCATCTATTGCTTTGGTAAATTCTGCATTCGTAGTGCCGGAAAAACGGTTTACCTTTATATAGCCAACTTCAGAATTTATCATATACGAAACATCCACACTTGTAATTGGTATTTTATCTCGTATTACGGTAAATTCAATTAGTTTTGAGCGCTTAGGTCTTTTAATAAACAACTTTACTTCTGTTCCTTTAGCTCCTCGTAAATTCTTAACTACATCTGCATTGGTAAATCCTACACCTGCTACATTTAGTGTGTCTACCTTTACAATTCGGTCTCCAGAAAGAATTCCCATTTGTTCTGAAGGGCCCCCAGAAATTGGACTTACAACTACAATAGTATCGTGCTGAATTTGAAATTCTACACCAATTCCTTCAAAATTACCTTGCATTCCTTCGGTAATAGATTGTAGGTCATCTACATGTATATAAGTAGAGTGTGGGTCTAAACTCTCTAAGGTCTTGGTAATTATTTCTTCTTGCAGGCTATCTAAATCGAGCTTATCCACATAGTTGTATTCTAAAAAACTAAGTAACTCTACAAGTTTGGGAAACTCAGAAGGTGAGGCCTTTAGTTGGGTGTATTCAGAAGGGTTCGATAAGTATTTACCTAAAGACAAGCCTATTGTAAAGATGAATAGAATTAAGAACGGCTTTTTAAGAATAGATTTATTATTTCTCATTTTATAAAGTTTCCAATGGTATGTGTACGATTTCTACTCCTGCTTTTTCTAAGAATTCTATGCCCGATGTGTCCTTGTATTTATGAGTAAAAACAACTCGTTTAATACCCGATTGATACACAAGCTTACTACATTCTTTGCATGGCGATAGTGTTTGGTATAGTGTAGCTCCTTCTGTACTTTGTGTAGATCTTGCAACTTTCGAAATTGCATTTGCTTCGGCGTGTAGAACATACCATTTGGTCTCTCCCGCATCGGTTTCACATACATTTTCGAAGCCTGAGGGTGTGCCATTATAACCGTCTGAAATTATCATACGATTTTTTACAATTAACGCTCCTACCTGCTTGCGTTCGCAATAAGATAAATTTGCCCATTCTAAAGACATTTTTAAATAGGCGATATCGTATTTGAGCTGTTTCGTTTTGTTGTGACTGGTGTGTGGCATGAAGTTTAATTCTATTTATTTCTAATTTACAAATCCGAAGAACAATTAATATGCATTTTCTTCTCCACTTATTGCATTAGAAACGGTTTGTAAGACAATTCTAATATCTAGCAGTAAAGACCAATTCTCTAGATAGAAGATATCTAATTTCACTCTATTATTAATGTCGGACTTAATTTTAATTTCTCCTCTATAGCCTTTAATTTGTGCCAAGCCGGTAATTCCAGGCTTCACAGAATGACGAACCATATACTTGTCTACACTCTTCGAGTATTCTTGAGTGTGTTGTAGCATGTGTGGTCGTGGCCCTACGACACTCATATTACCTAAAAGGACATTTATAAATTGAGGCAACTCATCAATGCTTGTTTTTCGCATAAATCTCCCCATTTTAGTAATTCTAGCATCCTGCTTGGTCGCCTGTACCTGGTTGGCTTCCACATTTAATTTCATAGATCGAAATTTATAGCAACCAAAAGCACGACCATTTAGTCCGTCTCTTTTTTGTTTAAAAAATATAGGCCCCTTGGATTCCCAGCGAATTAAAAACGCAATAATTGGTATTAACCAGGACAGTAAAAGACTTACTACTAATACCGAAAAGACAAGATCAAATAATCGTTTTATAAAACGTCTAAAAACATCGTCTAAAGGAAGTTTGCGAAAGGATATTACGGGTAAATAGTCGTAGTAGTGTACGGCACCCATTTTTCTAAAAACCCCTTTATAGTCGGGCACTAATTTTAAGGTGATTAAGTTGTTGTCTGCAAACACCTCAAATTCTTTAATATGGTCTTTGGAAACAGAATTCATAGATAGGTAAATTTCATCTATGTTGTTTTTTAAGGAAAAGTCAAAGCTCTCGCTTATCTGTCCTAAAAAGGTGTCTTCCTTAGTTTTATTCTCCGAGAAACATCCTTTTAACCTATAGCCTAACTCTAAACGAGAATTAAAATATTTTATAAGCACTGAGACGCTTTCATCTTCACCAATAATTATAACATTTCTATAGTTGCCCCCAGAAATACGATAACCCTTTAGTAGTACAACAATGCATAATTTTGTGACTATAATCAGCGAATAAATTAAAAGTAAAGTTTTAAGCTGATTATTCACCTCTTGTCCTTCTTTAAAAACACCGAAATAGGTAAAGTAGGCAAGAAAGAAAGTGGAAAATTGTGCTATTATCAGATAGGCTGCTTTAGAAGGACGCGCATTTCTGTAGATATTGTAAAACTGATTATTGAAAGAAATCAGCATCCATGAAGCATTAAAGAATAAAATATATACTAAATCGAGGTACAATTCTGGATTCATATAATACATAAGACCATTAATAATCGATAGATCGATTAGGGTCATTATGGGTTTTAATAAATTAGAATATCCTCTGTGCACAATTTTGTTTGTTATCCGTACAATTTACAATTCTATAGCGTTCTATTTTAGGAGCCATTCTTTAATTACTAACAATACAAACTTAGTATTTCCCAGTAAATAGCGTTTCCACATTCTTTGTGGTTCTTGCAGCAGTCTGTACAACCACTCTAGTCCTAAATTTTGCATCCATTTAGGGGCTCTTTTAACTAAGCCGGCCACAACATCAAAGCTCCCGCCAACACCCATTAAAAAGAACACTTTAGATAGTGTTTCTTTATGCGTGTAAAGGAAGTTTTCTTTAGTGGGAGAGCTAATTGCTACAAATAGGATTTGTGCTCCGCTAGCAGCTATTTCGTTGGCAATTTCTTTTTCATCTTCAGTAGAAAAATAGCCATTTCTGTAGCCTGCAATAATATTTTCAGCGTGTTGTGCGGTATAGGTTTGAACTACCTTTTTAACCACCTCTTCTTTAGCTCCTAAAAAGAAAATTTTATATTCTTTTTTATGCGCTAATTCAACAAGGTTTGCCATTAGATCTATTCCAGCAACTCTTTCTTTTAGAGGTTTGCCCAGTATTTTTGATGCCCAAACGACGGCCTGCCCATCTGCGGTTATTAAATCGGCCTCGTTTACCGACTGCATTAATTGAGCATCGTCTTGCATGGACACAATCTTCCCAGCATTTACCACTGCATGGTGCAGGCTCTGCTGTGTGGAAATGTGCTTATCTATAAGCTCTAGACTTTCTGTCATAGAGAGGTTATCGATATGCGTATTAAGAATATGTATCCTGTTCGACATTAGTTATAGGTCAATAGAAGCAATAAAACAAACGTTTTAATTATCTTCGCAAAAGTAATAAAATTGTTACAGAAGGCTGAGTTTTATCATCAATCAAATTATTTTTATTTGAATAAAGAATTGAAAATGAGAATACAAAACAATATAAGAGGGTTCGTCAATAGTCTTGGTTTTTCTACTGAGCTATTGCTTCTTCTGTTGTTTTTTGTTACACTACCCTTAAAAAATAGTTATAATTCAATTTCGATTCTTTTAGCATTGGTTTTAGCATTCACTAAATTCAAAATTAGCCCACTCCAAACTTGGAAGCCCTACCTAATTTTACTCGCCTATTTTGTTGTTTCGAGTTTAAGTTTATGCTACACCGTTGATTTAAATTCTGGTATTACTGCACTATTAGGACACAGTATTTTTTTACTGCTCCCGCTTCTTTTTACGTCAATAAAATTTGAAACATCGAATCTTAAATCTGCCCAGAACTACTTTATAATTTGGATTTGTTTATTGGCTTTTTATAGTGAGTTTACTACAATTTTAAACCTGATTCAAAGTGATCAAAGTTTGTTTTTATGGTTCAGGAAAGATTTTTCGTATATACAATTGGGGGCTATAATTGGTGTCCACCCTCCATATATGAGCTTGTTTACCAGTTATTGCATCTTGTTGCTGATTGATAAAATCAGTTTGAACAAAAAGAGGAACATATTGTATACGCTACTCATTGTGTTTCTGTTGTTTTATACGATACACCTTTCAAGCAGACTTCCAATTGTAGCCTTACTTTTTGTGAGTACACTCTTTATATTCAGGAAGTTGACATTACATAACTCCCTTTCCAATTCTTTTTTTAAGTTGTTTATTTTGGTGGGTATCGTCTTTACTTTATTCCTTTCGGTTCGCGCTACTCGATATCGTTTTGCTGAAATTTTTGGAATGAAGTACGGCAGCGGTTTATATATTCAGTCGGGACCAGATAAACTTGATCAATGGACTGCCGCACTAGACGCAAACACGAATATTTTCTTTGGCACTGGATTAGGAGATGTTAATGAAAGTATTGTAGAATCGAACAAAAGGCATGGTTTGATGAAAAATGCAGACCGAAAATACAATGCTCATAATCAGTATATACAAACTTATGTAGGCCTGGGAATGTTGGGGTTGTTTTTATTGATAGGAATGTTGCTCTACTCGTGGGATTCTAAAAAGCCTTTTCTAAAGCTTCACAACTACTTTTTAATCTATCTTTCAATTGTTTTCCTATCTGAGTCTTATTTTCAAAGGCACCAAGGCATTGTATTTATAGCTTTTGTATTATGTGTTATTCAATATCAGAAAAATGAACGCTTAAGTACGGGTGTAGAATAAATTTAATCTTAGCTCTAAAAGGACTTTTTGGCTATTAGATCGATATAGTAAGATTTGTATTTTTCTGCATTTTTAAACCATGATTTCTTTTTTAGAACGTAGTATTTAGCTTCTGTAACTATAGCCGAAGGAATTCCGCAAGAGATAATTTCTACAACACACTTTTCTAGTTCTATTAAGTTCCCTGCTTTAAAAAGAAGACCTGTTTTCTTGTGTTCTATCAACTCTTTCATACCTCCAACATTGCTAGCTACAACTAACTTTGAATAAGCCATGGCTTCTAAAGGCTTTAAAGGTGTTACTGTATCAGTAATTTTAGATTTTATTCTAGGGTTTATTATAACATCTACTTTATTAAAAGCAGTGTTTATTTCTGAGGGTTTTACAGAGCCATGTAAATGAAACTGCTTCAGATCTAGTTCCTCTGCCAGTGATTTTAAGGGGTTAAAAAAAGTTCCTGTTCCATAAACATGGAACTGATTTTCTAAACCTTTCTTTTCTAATATAGCCCACAGCCTGGCCACCACATCTAGCCCTTCTATAGGGCTCACAGACCCAATATAACCGAACGAAGTAGGGCGTTTTTGTGCAGAATCTTTTAAGGGGTTTATAAGGCTAGTATTTACAGCGTTTGCTACAATTTCTGTATTGCCTACACCTCTTTGGATAATGTTATTTTCTAAGTTTTTATTTATTGCAATTACCAAATCAGCCCTTTTCATTACATATGTTTCAATTGCAGTAATTAGTTTGGGCTGCAATCTGGAAATAAACGAATCAGCTTCTTTTTTTTCGCGCTCTTCCCAAAGCGAACGGACTTCATAAACAACAGGTATTTTGTGTTTTTCACCAAGTAGTATTGCTACAATACCACAGAAGAACGTAGCGTGTGCATGTAGTATTTTTGGGTTTTCAATCTTAATTATTGCATCAACCTTAGTGTAAAATGAAAAGATTGATAACGCTTTATTTATGCGTTTAAATACCGAACTCCTTGCCTCGGTTACCAAATGTTCTGGATTATCGTTATAGGTTCTGTAATGCAGTATTTCGTTTATATATTCCGGATTTGAGGAACTCTCTCCATTCTGAAAAGGACTTGAAATAATAATTGGCTTAAGTCCTATTTCTTTTTGAGATCCAACGATATCTCTCGTGCGAATACTAGACCCCGAAATATTAGGCAATGATTGGTAAACGATATGAAGAACCTTCATGATTTTACAGTGGTATTTTTTAATGAAATCGCCAATACAAATATAAACCAAGCTATGTAAGGTTGGTAAATAAAGCTGTTTGTTAAGCCCAACAATAAAAAGTAAAGCAGTAGGTATTTGAATTCCCTGTCTGTACTATAATTCTTTAAAATAACTGCGAAAAACAAGATGGGCACAACAAAGAGGACTCCAAACTTCCCATATAAGGTGCCGTATAAATTGTCTAGATATATATTGTAGTTATTAATGTGTTCTCTGTATTCAAACCAAGGAATATAGAATGTATGCCCGAAGCCTTTACCCGTAAAATAATTATAAAACTGGTAATCCTTAAAGCTTAGAAGCAGCGGCTCTAGCCTAGTATTTATTGCATGACTAAGGTATTCGTAATTAAATAGTTTTTTGAACCTCGATAAACTAGAGTTGTCATTAACTAGAGAGAGTATAAGGTAGAGTCCGCCAATAAAGAAAGGACTTATACATAACGCGTAAAGTTTTGACCTTACATTCCATTTCATAAAATAGTACACAAAAGCAATAAACACACACACTAAAATAATCGTTCTATTTCCTGTTAGCAGCATAGGAACGAGCATGTAAATTCCCTCCTCTAATTTAAACTTTTTAGCGTAAATAATATTTATAATAAATAGAAGAGGAATACAATACGAGGCTAAGTTGGTATACCTTAATGCGTTGTTTTTAAAATACGGATCGTCTATAAGTAAAAGATGGATATCGTAAAAGTACATCGAGGCGTAAAACAAAACAGCAACGATACAATTAACCTGCAAACATTTTAAGATAAATCGTTCGTCAATTATTTCGCTTACGTAGTTTCGATATTCATTTAGGAATAGTACTATAAGGCCTAGGTACAAATAGGGTTTTAGGTCTTTTAAAATGTCAATAAACCCATGGTTTATAGTTAGAGGCAGGTAAAGTAAGAAGACGACACTAATGCCAATAAATGCGTAGGTAGTCGTAGTGGTCAATCGCTTATAGAAGTTACTGTAATTACCCTTTGCAATGAAGCGAATAAGTGCTCCCACAAAAAATAGTAAATAGACCGAAACTTGATATTTGGTGTGGAAGTCGGAGGTGAAATTGGTGAAAGGTAAAGCGAAAGACAACAGAACAAAGGCCTTAAGCGAGTAGCCTTGTTTGATGAAATAGCCCAACAAAAAATAGGTTATTAAAAGAAGTATATAGATAAATAGCGCCATTATATACTTATAAGTTTTTTATAAATTTCAATGGATTTCCTGCATACACACCAGGCTTGTCTATGGATTTTGCAACTAAAGATTGTGCTCCAATTACAACGTTTGAACAAATAGTTACTCCAGGTAAAACAATTGTATTAGATGCAACCCAAACATTGCTTCCAATAGATACTGCTTTTAATGAATAGCCTTGTTTTCTGATGAGTTTATTTGCTTCATTAAAATTATGATTTTGACTGTAAATAACAACATTTGGTCCAATTAATACATCGTTTCCAATTGTTATTGAACCGCCAGCATGAAGGATACAATTCCGGTTAATAGATACATTTTCGCCAATTGTTAATTTAGATGGAGAGTCGATTTGTACTCCATTCCACACTTTCACATTAGATCCATTTTTATACGGAATGCAAATGTTTCTAGCTGTACAGCCTATCGTTCCTGGCATAGCTTTTAGGAAAGCCATCCACCACATGATTAGTTCGTAGCGCATATTTTTTTCTTTAACTTAAACGAAATCCCTATCCAAATAATTAATCTGAAGACCCAAATTGAGGTTAAAAATAATGCAATTGATTGAACGTTTAATTCAATTTCAGAAAGAACATAAAGGACCACTACTATTGACGTTAGGGCGAAGAAATTCGCCCATTTTATATCCTTAATGGTAGCGTGACAACTTAAGTAGGTAGAATAAATTGCATAGACGAGTCGCAATACTCCAGTTGTTAAAAATAGGATTACTATATTCTTATTTGCAAGCAGGTCAATTTCAATTAAACTTAATTTTACCAATAGAAGAATAAGACCAAAAAGGCAGACGCCAAATACAGTAGCAAATACAAAGACCTTAATAGAAGCTTCTAATAGTTTGTATTTTGGATCGTTTTTCATCGCTACAATTTCTTTAAAACCAACATAAGACTGGATGAAAGAGAAAGGAAAAAGAAAGAGATTAGCTAGGTAGAAATAGTTTACAAATTCTTCGGGTCCAAAAAATTTATCTACGATTAACTTATCGCTCTGCGCTATAAAGGAAAGAGTGAGTAAGGATATAAAAAATTGGAAAGCCAATTTACACATTTCCTTAAGGCTTAGTAGGTCGACAAAAACTAGTTTTATGTTTTTAGCCAAATAAATACAGTAAGATGTCGTGACGAATAGTGCGATTATAAGGCCTTTAAATAAGTGAGCGAACTCAATATTTAGATTTAATAAGGAAGAAGTTAAAACGGCTAATCCCAGGTATATTTTCCAGGAATTGGCAGCTATTTGCGCAATTACAAAATTACTATTTAGCCTAAATAGATTGTAAAAAAACAAGAGCGCAATTATTAAGATACTCATTAAGGCAATCAAGAAAAAACTTTCGGAAAAGCTATAGTTCGTTTTGAGCAGCAAAGTAAATAGGCATGAATTTAAGATTGCAAACACCGATATTGCTTGTATGTTTTTTTTGCTTACCTCTAAAGTCCCATTTTTTATTTTCGTTATTCTCAGAAAAACCTGCTCTAAACCAAAGAGTCCGAAGGAATTTATTAGTGCTATAAAAACAATTAATATGGAATAATTATAGTACTGATCTAAGCTAAGAATTTCTTTAAAGAGTACGTTAGCAATAAATACACTGAAAGAACCAAAAGCCATTATCCCGAGAGAATAATGGCTTTTTAGTTTATGTAGTATTGCTTTAATCATCTTCTCACTTCTTTATTCCACAAAAATCTAACAAGATTTTATCAGCAGGAATAGTTAGGTTTTTAAACTCATCGTGTGCTACTAAAAACACGATAATATCAGCTTTTTCTACCGCTTCTTTACAGTCGGTCAACTTAAATACTGTGTGTGTTTCTATATTTGGCTCCACAATATAATACGCTTCATTATTGGCATTTTGAAGCACTTTTTGTGCAATGTATTTTGCAGGAGATTCTCTTAAATCGTCTATGTTTGGTTTAAAAGCCAAGCCCATCATTGCAATACTTGGTTTTCTTCCTTCTTTGAGTTGGAACTCCAATTTAGCGTTCTGTACTTTCTCTGCACACCAA
>CAJWJW010000018.1 GCA_913041775.1 uncultured Flavobacteriales bacterium | reverse complement strand
ATAAAGTAAAAAAGTAAATTGCATAACATTCCTAAATATGTTAAAAGGAACCTTCAGGTTCCTTTTTTTTGTGCTCAACATTTATGAAGGAATTATTTTGATTTGATTGAAAATAATAACAACTTCCCATCTTAATTTTTAAATTTATCTAATACCACTTCAAATGAAAAAACTACTATTTGCTTTATTATCTCTATTTTTTAGTGGGTCTGAAATAAAAGCTCAGTACAATATTATTAAGATCGATGGATCCTTACTAAATCCAATTGAACATCAGTCTATACACCTAGAGCGTACTATAAATTGGAATACAAGTATTGAATTCGGGTTAGGCAGACTTAATTCAGAAGAAATATCTGCCATTCACGGATGTTTTTCATTAAGAAAATACAAAAAAAGAAACTCCCCTGAAGGGCTATATGGCGGACCCTATGCGTCATTTGAGATTTATAATATTGGTGAAGAAAAGTATACCGTTTCTCACACTGGAATAATTATAGGCTATCAATATATAATACGAGAGAATCTAACAATAGACTTCTTCTCAGGATACGTTTACAGTCTATATTTAGATGGAGGACTCGATGTGATCCCCACTTCTGTTAAAACCTCTCCTTTAAGCCCTTTAGAATACGGCCTCAGAATCGGATTTGCAATTCCTAAAGGGGTGCCTTTTATAGGTAGTTATTTTTAATTATTAACTATTTCCCAATTCTAGACAAACCATCCATTGCAGGTCTATAAGCAGGGTCGAGCATTAAAGCTGTTCTATAGTCAGCTTCTGAACTAATTAGATCGCCAAGAATCTCATACGTATAGGCTCTGCCAAAATAGGCTTCTAAATACATATCATCTAAGGTAATTGCTTTGGAAAAAATATCCAAAGCATATTTATGTTCTCCAAGGAAAATATTTATTACCGCGATATTGTGCAAAGAGATTTTATGATCAGGGTTCACAGCAAGAGCTCTATTATAAGCCGAAATAGCCTCGTTATAAGCGCCAATATTCTGATAAAACATTCCTACTTTATAATGAACATCAAAACGATCTGGACGTAACCGCAATGCAGAATTAAAATAATCTAGGGCTAAAACATTACCAGTAGCACTATAAAGTACGCCCATTAAATCGTAGGCTTTAAAGAAATCTTGTTTTTGATTTATTGACGCTTGAATGTACTTTATAGCTTTCACAGTGTCAGAATCCATTAAAGCATAGTTCCCAGACAAATAAAGAGCTTCAGCATTTTTAGAATCAAAATCTAAGACTTCATTAACCTTTTCTTGCCCTTTTTTAAGCTCTCCTACAGCAAGATAAACTTCGGCTAAACTTAATCTACATTCAATATTCATAGCATCTAAACTGGCACATTTTTCCCAAGAGTTTTTTGCAAAACGACTATTTTTCATTGCGAAATGAAGCGTTCCAAGCTGTTGCCAATAGAGTGCATTGGTTGAATCTAGTTGTACAGCACGTAACAAATCTGTAGCCCCTGGATTAACCGAATTGCTTTTCAGATATAATTCTGCTCTTTCAAAATATAATGCTGCATTTAAACTATCCACTACAATATCTAGTGTAAGAGAATCTATACGGTCTAAAATAGGACTCGTAGAATCGGATACAGTATTTACATCCGTATTTGTAGCAGACTTCTGTCCACAGGAGAGAAGCATAGCACAGAGGCTTGAGAGTAGGAATTTTTTCATTTTTAAAACTAAATAAATCTCTAGGTTGCCCTAGAGATTTATGTTACGCATTTTGAATTTGATCTACTATTTTAGCTTCTAATTCTAAAGCTAATTCTTGATTATCTAAAAGTAATTTCTTTACAGCATCTCTACCTTGACCTAATTTAGTCTCGCCATAGCTAAACCAAGAACCACTTTTCTTTACTACGTTGTACTCAACACCAAGATCTACAATTTCTCCAACTTTAGAGACTCCTAAACCATACATGATATCAAATTCTGCTTTACGGAATGGAGGTGCAACTTTGTTCTTAACCACTTTTACACGAGTACGGTTACCAACAACATTATCGCCATCTTTTAACTGAGTACTTCTACGGATATCTAAACGAACTGAAGCATAAAACTTAAGTGCATTACCACCGGTAGTAGTCTCAGGGTTTCCAAACATAACACCAATCTTTTCTCTCAATTGGTTAATAAAAATACAAGTACAACCTGTTTTAGAAATCGAAGCAGTAAGTTTTCTTAGCGCCTGAGACATCAAACGAGCATGTAATCCCATTTTAGAATCTCCCATTTCGCCTTCTATCTCACTTTTTGGTGTTAAAGCAGCAACAGAATCAATTACAATAATATCGATTGCGCCAGAGCGAATTAAATTATCAGTAATCTCTAATGCTTGCTCGCCCGAGTCTGGTTGGGCAATAATTAACTCATCTATATTAACACCTAAATTCTCAGCGTAAAAGCGATCGAATGCATGTTCTGCATCAATAAAAGCAGCAATACCACCAGCTTTTTGAGCTTCTGCAATTGCATGAATTGCCAAAGTTGTTTTACCTGAAGATTCTGGACCGTATATCTCTACGACTCTACCTCTTGGGTAACCACCAATCCCTAAGGCTAAATCTAACCCTAAAGAACCAGAAGGAATACAAGCAATATCTACTGCTGGAACATCGCCCATTTTCATTACTGCACCCTTACCGTATGTTTTTTCCAACTTATCCATTGTAAGTTGTAATGCTTTTAACTTTGCGTCTCTTTCCTTATCCATGATGCTCTTATTTTATGTGACAAATTAAGTTTTAAGTTGTGACAATTAATGACACTAATTATATGATTCTAATATTTGATTTGTGTGATCTTTGGTTTTAACTTTCAAAAATATCTTTTCGATTATTCCTTTTTCATCAATCACAAAAGTTGTTCTATGAACACCGTCGTATTCTTTACCCATAAATTTCTTAAGGCCCCAAACGTTATAAGCTTCTAGTACAGTTCTATCCTCGTCAGATAAAAGAGTAAAAGGTAAATTATATTTTTCAATAAATTTTAGATGTCGCTTTGCAGGATCGGGACTCACCCCAATAATTTCGAAACCTTTTTGTTTTAAAAGGACGTGGTTTTCGCCTAAGTTACACGACTGAGCAGTACAGCCTGGAGTCATATCTTTAGGGTAGAAATAAAGAATTATTTTTTTACCTGAGAAATCAGATAAAGAAATCGATTTTCCATTTTCATTTAATGCTGTAAAATCTGGTGCTTTATCACCTACTTGTAAACGCGTCATAAGATATAGCTTTTATTAAACAAAAATAAATAAAATGCCTCGCTTAAACGAGTCAAACGAGGCATTTTATTAACAAAATAAATTGATTAATTATGTACTAACACAATAGAGCCAATAGACTTAGTCTTAAGTATACTTGACGATTTAGCGTAATCTAAAACAAACTGCAAAGCTTTTGCGGAAGGTTTAGGCTTATTGTTTAAAAATTGGTTTTTACTGAGATCTTTAGACTGTCCAGAAAAGTCATAGCGAGTAGATGTTTTTGCCATAGAAATTGTTTTAATTTCAACTATAACGCTATAGCAATTCTGATTATTGTACAGCTAAGTTTATTTGATGTTTTTCTTTTAGTTTCCTCAAATTCATAAGTGCATATCGCATTCGACCAAGCGCTGTATTTATGCTAATGTCAGATTCTTCTGCTATTTCTTTAAAAGTCATGTTTGCATAGAAGCGCATTTTCAAAACTTCTTTTTGCTCATCGGATAATAAGGAAATTAATTTTCTCAAATCGTTTACGACCTGATCGTTCACTATAGCATCCTCTGTACAATCTTCTTTACCTCCAATAACATCAAAAATGTTAAACTCATCTGTGGGACGAATCATTTTTACACGGGCATTTTTTCTAAAATGGTCGATAACCATATTGTGAGAAATTCGCATAACCCAAGCAATAAACTTACCTTCTTCGTTATAACGACCTTCGTTAAGTTTATTTATTATTTTAATGAACACTTCTTGAAAAATATCATTCGCCAAATCAACATCCTTAACTTTAGAAAGGATGTACCCAAAGACCTTGTCTTTGTGACGGATAATTAAAAGTTCGATAGAAAGGGAATCGCCAGATAAAAAGGCACTCACTAATTGTTGGTCTGTTTTTTTTTGCATACACATAAGCTACCATTTAGGTTAAACATCAATTAAAATGTAATAGGTAGAAATGCTTCTATAGGCAAAAAGTGTTAGGTAAGTATTATTTTGCTACTAATATAGAACTTTTTCAACAATCATACCAAAGGTTCAAACGATTGCGTGTTAAAATTCCTTAATTTTGCGTTTATGCAAAAATGCTAAAACGTATATGAAAGATTTCGACCAGTTAGATTCAAAAGAAAACATCCTTATTAAAGGGGCACGACTACACAACTTAAAAAACATTAATGTAGCTATACCGCGCAATAAGTTTGTGGTGATTACTGGGCTCTCTGGTTCGGGGAAATCTACATTGGCATTCGACACGCTCTATGCAGAAGGGCAAAGAAGATATGTAGAAAGTTTATCCTCTTATGCGCGTCAGTTTTTAGGCAGATTAAATAAACCTGAAGTAGATAGTATTAAAGGGATTTCGCCGGCTATAGCAATAGAGCAAAAGGTGAATTCTAAAAACCCTCGTTCTACTGTAGGTACCAGCACAGAGATTTATGATTATATAAAATTACTCTTTGCACGAATAGGTAAGACTATTTCGCCAGTCTCGGGAAAGGAAGTGAAAAAACACAGCGTTCAAAACGTAGTCGATTTTATTCTTTCTAAAGACGAAGATACAAAGTTTTATGTACTTGCTCCTGCACAACTAGGAGACAGAGACTATAAACTGTATTTAGAGATGCTACTTCAACAAGGGTATCACCGTATAAAACACAAGGATACTATTTTAAGGATAGAAGACCTTTTAGAAAAGAAATCTAAACTTAAAGAACCTTACTACCTTCTAATAGACCGTTTGAGCTTAAAGAAAGAAGATAGTTTTATAGAAAGGTTAGCCGATTCTATACAAACAGGGTTTCACGAAGGGAAAGGTGATTGTATTATAGAATTTATAGAAAACGGGGAGAAAACAACATTCAGTAACCGTTTTGAAGCTGATGGAATCGTTTTCGAAGAACCAAGCATCCACTTATTTACATTTAACAACCCCTTTGGAGCATGTAAAACTTGCGAAGGGAATGGATCTATTGTAGGAATTGATGAGGAATTGGTAATCCCTAACACAGGCTTGTCTATTTACGAAGAGGCTCTCGCTTGCTGGAAAGGAGATACGCTTTGCAGGAATAAAGACGAATTAATTTTAAATTCCGAAAAATGGGACATTCCTATTCACAAACCCTATTTTGAGCTTTCTAAAGAACAGAAAAGCTTTATTTGGAATGGGAGTAAGGAATTTAAATTCAAAGGGATTCACAAGTTTTTTGATGGCTTAGAAAAGAAAAATTACAAAATCCAAAACCGTGTTTTACTTTCTCGTTATAGAGGGAAAACACTATGCCATACATGTGAAGGTAAAAGATTACGTGCAGAAGCAAACTATGTAAAAGTTGGGTCTTATTCAATTTTAGAAATTGTAGATATGCCAATAGACGAGTTGTCTGAAGCATTTAAAACAATTGAATTAAGTAAGCACGACAAGGAAATAGCAGGTAGATTATTACTAGAAATTCAAAATAGAATTCAATTCTTAATGGATGTTGGTTTGAGTTATCTAAGTATAAACCGTAGGTCTGCTACACTTTCTGGTGGAGAATCACAGAGAATAAATCTTGCTACCTCACTCGGGAGTAGTCTTGTAGGTTCAATGTATATTTTAGATGAACCTAGTATAGGATTACACTCAAAAGACAGTCAAAGACTCATAAAGATTTTAAAATCACTTAGAGATGTAGGGAATACCGTAATTGTAGTAGAACACGATGAGGATATTATGAAAGCTGCCGATATGGTTATTGACATGGGACCTATGGCAGGAATACATGGCGGACAATTAATGTTTCAAGGTACACATAACGAACTAGCACATGAAAAAATAAGTCTTACTGCACAGTATTTAAACGGGGATTTAAAAATTGAAATTCCTAAAAAAAGAAATTGGACAGACTCGTTAATTATTAAAGGAGCTAGACAACACAATCTTAAAAACATAACCGTTGAAATCCCACTTAATGTACTTACCGTAGTTAGTGGAATTAGTGGTTCAGGAAAAAGTACTTTGATAAAAAGTATTTTTTATCCGGCTTTGGTAAAAGCCTTAGGTGGTTACGGACCTAAAATTGGTCAATTTGACAGCCTTACTGGATCGGTTAAAAATATTTCTGGAGTAGAATTTATTGACCAAAACCCAATCGGGAAATCGTCTCGCTCAAATCCTGTCACCTATATTAAAGCCTACGACGAAATAAGAAAACTTTACGCCGATCAGAAGCTATCTGCTAGTAGAGGCTACAAAGCGAAGCATTTTTCATTTAACACCAACGGTGGAAGATGTGAGCATTGCTCCGGAGAAGGTGAGGTTACTATTGAAATGCAATTTATGGCAGATGTTCACCTAGAGTGTGAGCACTGTAAAGGAATGCGCTTTAAAGATGAAGTCTTAGAAGTTCGTTTTAGCCAAAAAAACATTGCAGATATACTTAATTTAACTATCGATGAATCAATAGCCTTTTTCGAAGAAAATGGCCAAACTAAAATAGCTTCACGACTACAACCATTACAAGATGTTGGATTGGGATATATTCACCTCGGACAATCCTCTTCGACCTTATCTGGTGGAGAAGCACAAAGAGTTAAACTAGCCTCTTTCTTAGGTAAAGGTAAAAGTGGAGGACATCAATTTTTCATCTTTGATGAACCTACAACAGGATTGCACTTTCACGATATTAAGAAGCTTTTAGAATCGTTTAACGCTCTAATTGAAAACGGACATACCATTTTAGTAATAGAGCATAATCCGGATGTTATTAAATGTGCAGATTGGCTCATTGACCTCGGTAAGGAAGGCGGTAAAAATGGTGGGGAATTAATTTTCGAAGGACTTCCAGAAGATATTATCTATTTTAAGGAGAGTGCAACTGGTGAGTTTTTAAAGGAGAAGTTTACTAATTAATTCTTGTTGAGAGCAATAGTTAATTTGGGATTTTGAAGATGGGGACAAACATGCATGATTCGAAACCTATAACAACCTATAAAACTCAAGCTACTAAGCAATCAACTAAATTGCAATTCAAACAACTTGCTATAATAGCCTTTAAGGGCTAATAGCTCTGCGTGAGTACCAGACTCTACTATTTCGCCTTGTTCCATAACCAAAATTTTATCTGCATTTTGAATGGTTGCTAAACGATGTGCAATTACAATAGAAGTTCTTCCTTGAGTTAATTTTTCGGTTGCTTTTTGAATCAATTCTTCAGTTTGAGAATCTACAGACGAAGTTGCTTCATCTAAAATAAGCACGCTAGGATTGGACACGTAAGCTCGTAAAAAAGCAATCAACTGTCTTTGTCCAGCAGAAAGCATTACCCCTCTTTCGCGTACATTATAATTATAACCTCCAGGTAATTGTTCAATAAAGTCTTCGAGACCAATTGCCTTTGCGGCTTCTTGCACAGCAGAAAGAGGAATATCTTTATCTAAGACAATGTTTTTATAAATAGAATCGGAGAACAAGAATACATCTTGAAGAACTAGGGCCAAATTACTCCGAAGAGATTTTAACTGATATTTAGAAATATCATTTCCATCGAGTAAAATAGTACCCGAATCTATATTATAATAGCGCAATAATAGATTTACAATTGAACTTTTACCGGCGCCTGTAGCACCCACTAAAGCAAGCGTTTTACCAGCTTCAATTTCAAAGTTGATATTCCTAAGAACTTGCTCACCTTGTTTATAAGAAAAGTTAACCTTCTTAAAATTTACCGCACCTTTAACATTCTTTAAAATTAAATCACCATTTGTATTTATACGCTCATCGGTGTCGATAATTTTAAATACTCTGTTAGCAGCAACAATTCCTCTTTGCAATACATTTATTCTATCTGCCAAATGACGAACAGGTCTAAAGAGCATATTTATAAGTAAGATGAATGACATCATTAAACCAAGTGTAACCTCACCGCCTAAAATCATATTTAAACCACCATACCAAACCATAGCGCCTAAGGAAAGGGCACTCATAATTTCTATAACTGGTAAGAATATAGAAAAATGCCATATTGCTTTAATAGTTGCCTGCTTAAAAGTAGCATTCACTTGTTTAAAGTTATCTAATTCGGCTTGTTCTCGGCTGAAAATCTGAACTATTTTCATTCCAGAAATATGCTCTTGTACAAAAGTATTGAGTTTAGAAATAGCAGAACGCTCATCTTCGAAAGCGCTTTTCATAGCTGTTTGAAAATACTTAGTAGCCCAAATAAGAACAGGAAAAACAGCTAAAGCAATACAACTGAGCATCACATTTCTAGAGAACATCCACGATACGATTAAAATAATTTTAAATAAATCGCTAAAGATTACCAATACTCCCTGAGAGAATATCTCAGCTATGGTTTCTATATCCGAGACAGTACGAGTAACCAAAGCACCAATAGGAGTTTCGTCGAAATACTTTAAACGAAAAGATAGAATTTTCTCAAATAGCTTTTTGCGTATATCCTTTATTACAGACTGACCAATCCAATTGGCAGCATACATAAATACAAACTGAAAAATGGCTTCTAAAACTAATAAGCCGACCATTATAAGGCAGTACTTAAGAAGCATTTCAGGGTTCGAACCAATTATAAAATTATCAACAGTATATTCTATAAGTATAGGGCGACCTATAGAGAAAACACCCAATAAAATACTGAATACAATACTGCTGTAGAAGATTAACTTATACGGCTGAACAAAGCTTAAAACCCTGGTTAAAAGTTTAAAATCGAAGGGATTATTTTTTTTAGCAGTCTTCATTAAATAGTTCTTTAGGGTATTCAATTTTTACTAGATACAATCCTTTAGCAGGCGCTGAAGTTCCCGCAGAACTTCTGTTTTGTTCTTTTATTATTGATTTAAATTCGTCTAAAGTCATTTTCTTTTTACCTACCTCTACAAGAGTACCTACTATAGCCCGAACCATATTTCTCAGAAAGCGATCAGCTTCAATGGTAAACACCCACTTATCTCCATGTTGTAGCCATTCTGCTTTACGTACATCGCAAATATGTGTATTTACATCGCTGTGAATTTTAGCAAAACTCGAAAAGTCTTGCACCTCCATTAAGTATGAGGCGGCATCATTCATCAAACTAAAATCAAGGTCTGCATACAACAACCAAGCACCCTGAGTTAAAAAAGGGTTTTTTTCTTGACACAACCAATATTCATAAGTTCTTGCACTTGCATGAAAACGTGCATGTGTTTCGTTCCATACTTTAAAAATAGATTTAATTACGATTGAATCCTCTAAAAAAGCATTTAATCGGTAACAGACTACATCGAGTTCAAAAGACTTGTTCGTGTCAAAATGAGCATACATCTGCTTGGCATGCACACCAGTGTCAGTACGGCCCGCACCCATTATCATTACCTCTTCTTTTAGGAGTACCGATAAGCCTTCGTTAATTCTCTGTTGCACGCTTACAGCATTGGGCTGTAACTGCCATCCATGAAAATTAGTTCCTTTATATGCTAAACTGATAAAATATCTCACAATGTATTATTTGAAACAAAAATAAACGAATTTTGAAAATTGAAGGCTAAAGATTGAACATTATAAAGAGGAATTTGTTGATTAAAATTGAAATCAAAAATAAAATTAACAAAAACTAAATCGACATTATTAATCTCGAATTAACCGTAAATTGCAAATATAAAATCTCAATAGACTTTAATGAAACGCATAGGACTCCTTTCTGACACTCATTCCTTTTTAGACCCTTTGGTATTTAAACACTTTAAAGAATGTGATGAAATTTGGCATGCCGGAGATCTTGGGGATATTGAAGTTTACGACCAACTAAAGGCTTTTAAACCGACAAGAGCGGTTTACGGCAATATAGATGGCGCTGTAATTAGAAGAGAATGCCTCTTACATCAACGTTTTATGTGTGAAGAGGTAGATGTATGGATTACACATATTGGAGGATACCCAAAAAGATACTCGCTACCTATTAAGGAAGCTATTAAGAAAAATCCTCCCAAATTATTTATTTCAGGACATTCACACATTTTAAAAGTTATGTACGACAAGGATTTACGTCTTTTACACATGAATCCTGGCGCAGCTGGAAAACACGGTTTTCATCAAGTAAAAACACTTTTGCGCTTTACAATAGATGGCAAAGACATAAAAAATTTAGAAGTAATAGAATTGGGTAAACGCTAGCGAATACGATCTGCAGAACGGACTAAATCGTCGTCTTTCTTAACTCCTCTGTATGCCATAACTAAGGCTAAAAATGCGAACGACAATAGGGCTACAGAATTGTAATTGAGTGTAAAGTCAAATTCGTTACTACCAAATAACAATCCTAATCGAACAGCTATTACAGCAATTACCATAATTGCCATACGGATAAACTTCATTTGAAGTTTTCTGTTATTGAAGATGAAAATTGCAGCTACAGAAAACAAGCTAGCAGCTATTGTTAAGATGAACATTTTTGTGTCGTCTTGAGCAAAAGTGAGCTTCTCGTTAAGAGTCCAAACAGGAACTTTAAAAGAGACTAAAGCCATAGCTATAGTAACTAATAGAAGATATATAGACTGAATACGCTGGATCATAAGGGTGAATTTTGATTCAAAAATAAGGATTTAATGATTGATAAATAATTTATAATTTATTAATATTCAAATGCTAAAAATCAGATCGACAGAAATCTCTGATTAATAAACTTATGTAGGTTGATCCATTTACAGACGGGATTGAATTAAAACTATAATTCTAGAATTATCTAATACTCAAAATTAGACAATCTCATTTTGTTTAATCCTAAGGCAGAAGCTATAACAACAAACTTTTTATCTTTAATTTTCAACATTCAACTAAAAGCTGTATTATTGCAGAAGAAATCTATGTCTCAGGCACATTTGAGACAAATCCAAAAACTACATTTCGAACAAAAGTCAAATCGACTTATCAGTACCCATAACATTTATTTATGTACGATATTTTAGAATTAAAAGGCAAGCTTCTTGTCGAGTTACAAGGGATTGCAAAGGAATTAACAATTCCAAAATTTAGAGCATTAAAAAAAATGGACTTGATATATCAGATTTTAGATGTACAAGCTATTAACCCAAAGTCAAATGCAAAACCTAAGGTAGAAATTAAGGAAGAACCTAAAGAGGATCCTAAACCTAAGCTTGTAAAAAAAACTAGGGCAAAAAAAGCACCTGTTAAGGAGTTTGCAACTGAAATTGTTGCGAATGAAGCTGAGAGTAAATCAGTTCCTCAAAAAACTACTCCTACTACAGAAGATCAAAAACCAGAAGTAAAAGTAGTGTCTACAGAAAATGATGGCATTACTAAACCTACGGAAAAGACACTTCAAGCGAGACAAAACCCTGATAAGCCGAATCCTAGAGATAGAGCTATTAGACCTAGAAGAAAAAAAGAGTCTCAATTAGATCGTATAAAAAAAGCTGAACAAAGAGTTTCGGAACAAAAACAAGTTTCGGCTCCAGTAAAAAAAGCAGAATCTACAGAAGCTGTTCAGCCTGTACAAAAAGTAATAGAGCAAAAGAAAGAAATCCAAGCTCCTATTAAAGCACAAGTTAAAAATCGTAAAAACGACAAGAAAAATATTGAGTACGAATTTGAAGGTATTGTACAAAGTGGAGGTGTTTTAGAAATTATGGCGGATGGCTATGGATTCTTACGTTCTTCAGATTATAATTACTTAAGTTCTCCTGATGACATTTATGTTTCTCATTCTCAGATAAAATTATTTGGACTAAAAACAGGTGATTGTGTAAACGGAATTGTTCGTCCTCCAAAAGAAGGAGAAAAGTATTTCCCGCTTTCCAATATTGATAAAATTAATGGGAGAGATCCTAGCTATGTTAGGGACCGAGTAGCTTTTGAGCATCTCACTCCACTTTTTCCAGACGAGAAATTTAATCTTGCAGAGAATAAAGCAGGTACAGCAGCTCGTATAATCGACTTGTTTGCTCCTATTGGAAAAGGACAACGTGGTTTAATTGTAGCACAGCCAAAAACGGGTAAAACTGTTTTACTTAAAGAAGTAGCAAATGCGATCGCTAAGAACCATCCTGAGGTGTACATGATTGTACTATTGATTGATGAGCGACCAGAAGAAGTTACAGACATGGCTAGAACGGTAAATGCTGAGGTGGTATCTTCTACCTTTGATGAGCCTGCAGAAAGACATGTGAAAGTTGCTAATATCGTTTTAGAAAAAGCCAAAAGAATGGTGGAATGTGGACATGATGTAGTAATATTATTAGATTCTATTACACGTTTAGCTCGTG
>CAJWJW010000017.1 GCA_913041775.1 uncultured Flavobacteriales bacterium | reverse complement strand
TAGATCGCGTTGGTATATATCTCTATTAGGAGCTTTTCTTTCCTTTTGGTTGATGTTTAAAATGAATGCTACCTATGCTGTAGTTTCTCTAGTATTCATGGCATTTATTTATATATATATCAGTAAATACAACACTTCTAAAGGTGGAATAATAAAATTATTTAAAGGGGTTTTATTTCAATTGAGCAGACGTTTACAGATTTTTGTACGTAAAAAAGAATTCAATAGTGCAGATGATAATTGGCGCCCTTTTGCAATTTGTGTTTCCGATGTTACACTAAAAAATAGAGATGCTTTTGACTTTATGCGTTGGGTATCTCATAAATATGGTTTTGGTACGCATATGCACTTTATAGAAGGTTATCTCAATAAAGAATCGCATCAAGAATCAATTAAAACACTAACCAAACTTCACCGATTAGCAGAGGGATCTAAATCTAAAGTATATTTAGATACTATTATTAGTCCGTCGTACACATCTGCTATTGCTCAAGTTATACAGTTAGCTAGTATTTCTGGGAAAGGACATAACTTAATTACACTAGAGTTTGAGAGAGGAAATACCGAAAAACTAGAGCAGATAATTAAAAATCACCACTTACTTAATGCAACAGATTTAGATGTTTGTATACTAAACACTACATTTCGCTCATATGGTTACCATAGAGAAATTCATATTTGGATTTCTGCTGACGACTACCAAGATTCGAATTTGGAAATACTATTAGGTTATATCCTTTTAGGTCATGAGGATTGGAAAGATGCAACCATAAAGATATTCTCTCTTTACGAAGAAGGAAACATAGAAAACCAAAAGGAACTATTATTAAACCTAATTCAAAAAGGACGCTTACCAATATCGCCATCTAACATTAACCTTATCGAAAGAGACCGTAGTAAAAGCGTAAAAGACGTGGTAAACGAACAGTCTGCAACTGCTGATTTCACTATGATCGGCTTTGATGAAAATGTGCTAGAAAAAGAAGGTACAAGCTACTTTGAAGGTTATGATAAAATAGGGAACATTCTTTTCGTGAACTCTATGAACAAAAAAGAAATTAAGTAATACTTTTGCTCAAAATTTAGCTGTGAAAAATACTGTTAAGCCTTATAAAGATTCTTCCTTATCAAAAAAGGACCAAGTAGCCAAAATGTTTGACAACATAGCTACGAACTACGATTTTTTAAATCATTTCCTTTCTATGGGAATAGACATTTTCTGGCGTAAAAGACTAGTAAGACGTTTAAAAAAACAAGCTCCAAATGAGATTTTGGATGTTGCTACTGGAACGGGTGACCTTGCCATAGAGATGCTTAAATCTAATCCTACTAAGATAATAGGAATAGACATATCGAATGGAATGTTAGAAGTTGGTAGAAAGAAAATTAAGGCCAAAGGTATAGAGGCTAAAGTCACCTTACAACAAGCAGATTCAGAAAACTTACCATTCGAAGATGCTAGTTTTGATGCTGTAACTGTAAGTTTTGGAGCTCGAAATTTTGAAAACTTAGAAAAAGGGCTTTCTGAAATGTGTAGAGTTTTACGTCCTGGAGGGAAACTTTATATTCTAGAATTCTCTCAGCCAACTTTATTTCCTTTTAAGCAACTCTATCAATTCTACTTTAAATATGTATTGCCCTTAATTGGTAAACTCATATCTAAGGACAATGCAGCTTACACCTACCTACCAGAATCAGTTGGTGCTTTTCCACATGGGAAAAAACTAAATCAGATTATTGAAAACTGTGGTTATACTAATGCAAAAAGCCATGCCTTAACAATGGGAATAGCTTCTATTTATACTGCCGAAAAATGAAAAAATTAAGTTTACTATTCTTTCTGGTTACGATAAGCATATCTGGTTTTGCACAAAAGCAAAAACTTATCGCTCAAAGTCAATACGACTACAAGAAATTCCATTTTGGAATGGCTTTAGACTTTGGGTACTATAACTTAGTAAACGATTATTCTGAAAGTTTTTTACAACACAACGATTTACTCTCTATAGAAACAGATAGCGACATAGGTCTAGGTGTTTCTTTTATACTACCCGATTTTCGATTAAACAACAGATTAAATATACGTCACCTGTTAACGGTAAAAACTATTCAACGAAATATAAAATACACATTTAACCCTGACTATGATGGGCCTAGCGAGGTAATAAAAAATGTTGAATCTTGGTTTGTTGAGTCTGCCCTACACTTAAAGTACAGAGCAGATAGAATTAACAACAGTAGAGTTTTTGTTTTCTTTGGACCTAGCTTTGGTATTGATATGGCTTCAGAAAAAGATGTGCTAGATGAGAACATATTTAAACTGAACAAAACGAATTTAGCTTTTGAGGTAGGTGCGGGATGCGATTTTTATTTTGAGTTTTTCAAATTTGCTCCTCAGATTAAATATTCCTACGGAGTAACAAACCTAATTGTACAAGACGGAACAATTTTCACGAGTCCACTTGAAGGATTTTATACCAGAGGATTGCAGTTCTCTTTAACATTCGAATAAATGCAAAAAGAGCTTACCATAAGTGTATCGCCAAAAGCGGCAACAGAAGAGCAGTCTATTCGCTATAGTGCAGCGCGACAATTAAAAGTTGACATTAAAAACATAAGCGATCTTGTAGTCCTAAAACGATCTATCGATGCACGGTCGCGCAAAATAAACATACATCTTACAGTAACCGTTTTTACCGAAGGTGAAGAAGCTATTAAACCTAATTACCAAAGAGAATACAAAAACATAAGTACTGGAACTCCTATTATAATTGTAGGCTTTGGTCCTGCAGGATTATTTGCAGCTTTGCGCTTAATAGAATTGGGCTTAAAACCCATTGTACTAGAAAGAGGGAAAGACGTTATTGAAAGACGTAAGGATCTTGCCAAGATCCACAAACACGAAGTGAACCCAGATTCTAATTATTGTTTTGGAGAAGGTGGAGCTGGAACCTATTCTGATGGAAAGCTGTATACACGCTCTAAAAAAAGAGGAAGTGTACAAAGAATCTTAGAAATCCTTGTTGGGCATGGTGCTGTAGAAGATATCATGATTGATACCCACCCGCATATAGGAACCAATAAATTGCCGAAGATAATTGCCAAAATGCGAGAGAATATTCTGGCTGCTGGAGGCGAAATTCATTTTGATTGTAGAGTTGATGACTTTATTATTAAGGGGAATAAGATGGAAGCAGTGATAGACCAAGATGGAAATAAAATCCTTGCTCATTCTGTAATCCTTGCCACTGGTCATTCTGCTAGAGACATTTTCTATTTATTAGACAAACATAAAATCCTTATCGAGGCCAAATCTTTTGCTATGGGGGTTCGAATAGAACATCCACAACCTATTATTGATGCCGCGCAATACCGTTGCGAAGTGAGGAGTAAATACCTTCCTGCAGCCTCTTATAAATTTGTACATCAGGTAAACGGCAAAGGAGTGTTTTCTTTCTGCATGTGTCCTGGTGGACATATAGTCCCATCGGCAACAGCTCAGGGAGAGGTCGTCGTAAACGGAATGTCTGCTTCTACTCGTAGCTCACGTTATGCCAACTCTGGTATGGTGGTAGCAATAGAGCCAGGAGATTTACAAGCATATTCTCAGCACGGTGAATTAGCTGGGTTGGTATTTCAACAAGAAATGGAAAGAATGGCTTGGGCAGCAGGCGGTAAAACTCAAGCTGCACCAGCTCAAAGAATGGCAGATTTTGCTAATGGTAAATTCTCCAATACCTTAAACGACTGCTCCTATATTCCTGGAATTAATTCTGCTCCACTCCACGAACTTTTACCTCCTATTATTGGCGACAGACTACAAAAAGGCTTTAAAGCATTTGGCAGGAAAATGGATGGTTATTACACCAATGAAGCAAATATTCTAGGAGTTGAATCTAGAACTTCGTCTCCTATTCGTATTCCTAGAAATGAAGAGCTATTATACCACCCACAAATATCCAACCTCTACCCTTGTGGCGAAGGAGCTGGATATGCTGGTGGTATTGTTTCTGCTGCTATCGATGGTGAACGTTGTGCTGAAGCTATTAGTAATTCAATCTAAAAATTGATATTCATAAATAGTTATAGCTTCAGAATTATTAGCTAATTCTGAATTTAACAATCCTAAAGTAAATTCAGGTCTCAATATAATCCGTCAACTTCACTTTCTTAAGCTTTATAGCACCGCTTTTCTAATTCAATTAGTCTCATCTAATCGATTAACTATTTTGGCCTATTTATAATTCAAAACTTCAAAAACATTCCTTATTTTTGAACTATGAAAAATGCAAAATCTCTTCTTAAAATTCTTTTGTCTAAACTAAAAAGCCCATTTATACTTTTAAGCTTTTTGTTTGTTTTATGGATGTTATTTTTAGATAGTAACTCATACTTAAGTCACCGAAATCTAAACCATAATATAGAACAGTTAGAAAAAGACCAAGTGTATTATAGAGCAGAAATCCGTAAGGATTCTATTGCTTTACACGAGCTTTCTAATCCAGAAGGGTTAGAAAAATATGCCCGTGAGAAATACCATATGAAAAAGAAAAACGAAGAAATATTTCTAATCGAAGAGTAAGAATATATACTATGGAAAAACTATTCGAAGAGTTTAGCAAAACAAAGCTAGAGCAATGGAACGAAAAAATTATTTCAGACCTCAAAGGTAAAGACTATACTAGTTTAACCTGGGAAAGTCCTGAAGGAATCAATATATCTCCAGTTTACAACAACGAATCTGTAACAGAATTTAAAGGAGAAACTACACATCATCATTCTGACTGGGAAATAGAACAAACACTATATATCCCTACTAATAAACAAGTACTAGCAAGTTTAAATGATGGTGCAAGTTCTCTATTAATTAAAAATAGCAAGAACAAAGACCTAGAGTCTGTATTAGAGAATGTACTCGTTCAGCATATTCAAACATCAATACAAGCTGAAGAAATAGAATGTTCTGTTGATGCTTTTATAGCTCTTATAGAGAAGAGAGGATTAGATAAAGATATAATTAAAGGAGCACTACAATACGACCCATTAATGGCTTCTCTAAAAAAAGGAGAACTTAATAGCTCCTTATGGAAAGAGCTTAACACTATTGTAGAAAAGACCATTCCTTTAAAGGCTTATAAAAGCTTGAGTATTCAAGGTCAAGAATACCACAATTCTGGTGCTACAGCAACACAAGAACTCGCATTTAGTCTAGCACAAATAAGTGAGTATTTTGTCAATAGCACTAATTTAAAAGCTAGTAAGGTACAGGTAAGTTTAGGTGTGTCGACAAACTACTTCTTTGAGATTGCAAAATTCCGCGCAATGCGAATTCTATGGTCTCAACTGTTAAAAGCCTATAAAAAAGATGAAACTACCTTAGACTTAAGAGCAGAAACTGGATTGAGGACAAGTACTGTATTTGATCCACATGTAAATATGCTACGTACAACTAGTCAGTGTATGTCTGCAGCATTAGGAGGAGCGAATACTGTAAATGTGAGTAATTTTAACGCCGCATATAAAAACGACGATGAGTTTGCCCAACGAATGGGAAGAAATACAGCGCTAATTTTAAAAGAGGAATCTTATTTCAATAAAGTAAGCGATCCATCATCAGGCTCTTATTATATAGAAGAATTATCAAGCGAATTGAGTAAAAATGCTTGGAAGCTTTTCCAAGAAATAGAAGCTCAAGGCGGATGGATAAAAGCTGTAAGCTCAAATTCTATTCAAGAAATGATAGCAGAAAATGCTTTGACTCAAGAAAAGAATTTAAGTGAGGGTACAAAGCAATTATTAGGCACGAATTTACACCCTAATAATGAAGAAAAAATGAATGCTCAATTAGAAATTCCTATCCAAAAAGAAATAGTTGATGGTGTCGAATTTAAAGCATTAAACACAAAACGTTTATCTACCAAAATGGATATTGAACGATTAGCGGAGGAAAAAAATGCGTAGACCAGACTTTTCAAATATAGAAATCAAGCTCGATAGAAAGGATTCGTTAAAGTCTACTAAGACTTGGTTAAGTCCTGAGCAAATAGAGATTAAAGAAAGTTATTCACCTGAAGATGTTAAAGATACCGAACATATCGGTTTTATTTCGGGTATAGCACCAAACCTAAGAGGTCCCTACTCTACTATGTACGTAATGCGTCCATGGACAGTACGTCAGTATGCGGGATTTTCTAATGCAAGAGAGTCGAATGCTTTTTACCGCAGAAATTTAGCCGCTGGACAAAAAGGACTTTCAGTGGCCTTCGATTTAGCTACTCACCGTGGTTATGATTCCGATAATGAACGTGTTGTTGGAGATGTAGGTAAAGCTGGAGTTGCTATAGATTCTGTTGAGGATATGAAAATCCTTTTCAACAAAATCCCTTTAGATAAAATGTCGGTTTCAATGACCATGAATGGTGCTGTGCTGCCCATTATGGCCTTTTATATAGTGGCGGCTGAAGAGCAGGGTGTAGATCCTAAATTATTGAGTGGAACGATACAGAATGATATTCTGAAAGAATTTATGGTTCGGAATACCTATATCTATCCACCCAAACAATCGATGAAAATTATAGCGGATATTTTTGAGTACACTTCTCAAAATATGCCAAAATTCAACTCCATAAGTATTTCGGGTTACCATATGCAAGAGGCCGGTGCTACACTAGATATTGAACTGGCTTATACCCTTGCAGATGGATTAGAATACATTCGCACAGGTTTGGCAGCAGGAATGGATATTGACACATTTGCGCCTCGCCTTTCGTTCTTTTGGGGTATAGGAATGAACCACTTTATGGAAATTGCCAAAATGCGTGCGGCACGAATGATTTGGGCAAAATTGGTAAAACAATTCAATCCTAAAAATCCTAAATCTCTTGCTTTAAGAACTCACTGTCAGACATCGGGCTGGAGTTTAACCGAGCAAGACCCGTATAATAACGTAGCTAGAACATGTATTGAAGCAATGGCCGCGGCTTTTGGAGGTACACAATCGTTACATACCAACGCACTTGATGAGGCGATTGCATTGCCTACTGACTTCTCTGCTCGAATAGCAAGAAACACACAAATATATCTTCAAAAGGAAACAGAAGCCACCAGAGTAGTTGACCCTTGGGGTGGTTCGCATTACGTAGAAAAGCTAACGGAAGAAATCACTCACAAAGCCTGGAAACTAATTCAGGAAGTAGAGGAACTCGGGGGAATGGCAAAAGCCATAGAAACAGGTATTCCAAAAATGCGTATTGAGGAAGCTGCTGCACGAAAGCAAGCACGTATTGATAGTGCGAAAGATCAAATTATTGGCGTTAATTCTTACCGACTAAAAAAGGAAGCGACTATAGAAACCCTAGAAGTAGACAATACAGTTAGGGAATCGCAAATTGAGCGTTTAAATGAAATGCGTGCTTCGAGAGATGAAGCTAAAGTTAAGGAAGCTTTGAAGTCAATTACAAACACTTGTCGTTCAGGTGAAGGGAATTTACTAGCTTTAGCAGTTGAAGCTGCTAGGTTTAGAGCTTCACTTGGTGAGATATCAGATGCTTGCGAGCAAGAATTTGGTAGGTACCAAGCTAAAATACGTTCAATTGCTGGAGTTTATTCTATGGAAATAGCAGACAATAAAGCTTTTAAGAAAGCACAAGGCCTTGCAGATAAATATGCAGAACTCGAAGGTAGGAGACCAAGGATTATGGTTGCAAAAATGGGACAAGATGGACATGATAGAGGCGCCAAAGTAGTATCTACTTCTTTTGCAGACCTTGGCTTTGATGTTGACATTGGCCCATTATTTCAAACCCCTAATGAAGCGGCTAAACAAGCCGTAGAAAACGATGTTCATATTTTAGGAGTTTCTTCTTTAGCTGCTGGACATAAAACACTTGTTCCACAAGTTATAGCAGAACTCAAAGCATTAGGTAGAGAAGATATTATGGTTTTAGCTGGTGGTGTAATACCTGCTCAAGACTATGAATTTCTTTTTGATGCAGGTGTAGCTGGAGTATTTGGTCCTGGAACAGTTATAGCTGAAGCGGCTGCACAGATTTTAGAAATAATGATTGAAAACTGTAAATAATAATGAAAAAACTACTATTCCTTTTCGCTATAATTTCGGTTACTATGGTGCAAGCGCAAAGTACTCGTAACGATAGTTACTCGGCTATGGGTGTCGTAACGAGTTTTAAAGATATTCCAATTGGATTTGGTGTTTACACGCTAGAGAAAGGACAAAGATTTGGCTTTTACACACAATTAAAATTGAACAGACTCTCTTTCGATAGTGACTACGCATACCTAGGAGGTCCTATACCAAGAGATATGCTTAGAGATCGAGTTGAGGAAGGAGGCCAAAATATGATTAAGATGATTAATATAGGAACCATTTTTAATCCACAGCAATTTGGGATTATGCAATGGGATTTTATAGACATCGATTTCTGTTTAGCACTTGGTTATATTCAAGATTTTAGATACCAATTTTACAACGACACTGGAGGCATTGAAGAAAGTGAAGACGGCACCCAAGCTTATGCAAAACCACTTGGTAAGTACTATGTAAATGATTTTAATAAAAATGGATTGAATTTAAATATTGGAACTAATATATCTATCGAAAACAAACGATTGATGTTACATATTAGCTACGACTTCAAACCTAAACTCTTTGCCCTTGGTTTAAATTGGAAGGTTAAATAGAATTGTTATATCTACAACTTAAGTAGTTACTCATAAGTCCGGAAACTAATAGTCGGACTTAGGTTTCTAGAAGCTTTAAATAATTAAAATTTACGCTAGCATAATTTAATAGTTCTCTAAATTAGAATTAAACTCCAATATTTGTGTGCTATTCATTTTGATCTGATAACCTTCTCCTGGTTTAAGATTACCAATTCCGTTAAAGTCCCAAGAGGGCAAGTAGGCTGCACCTGAAGAATTTTTCACAATAACAACCTCATTGCTAATAGATTGAATTACAGCAATACAATCTGCTGCTTGGGTACGTAAATAGCCAAATATACTCCAGCCTAAAGGTAGTGTAATTTGCACTTCTTCTGGGGCATAATAATCACCTGAAAGTTCTAAAGTAGAGCCTAGCATCATTTTTATTTGGTATCCATCGCCGTGTACTAAATCGCCAATACCATTAAATCCCCAATCGGCTAGGTAAGCATTCCCTTGAAAATCCTTCACAATAACAATGTTTTCAAAAACAGAACTCAAAGCAACTTCCACATCCATATTTTCTAAGACCAAATAAGTAGAGAAAAGACTCCATCCCAAAGGAAGTTCTATTAGCTGACTCGTTACCGGAGGGATAGCAGAACCATCTGTAATTGCAGATATTCCATTCGTAGTATATTCAGCTTGATTTGGCATAGATGCCAGATAATGAACTATACAGTCCAAAAATAAATCTTCAGATTGATCCCAAACTTTTATTTTAAATGTTCCGCCTTCTACTAGACCATCAATTTCTTCTGTGGTAGCATCATCTCCTTGAACTGCAATAGAATTGGTTGTGCCTTGCCATATGGCATAACCAGCACAGTGTTCAGTTCCATTAATATCATCGTAAAAAACACCTACTACATCAAAGTTAGCGAGCGGCGTATTAAGTAGGTTAAAGCTCATCTCTTCGGGCAATACTACAGTATGGTTTCCTCCCGTTAATTCGTAATTAAATAGACTAGGTACTTGCACATATTCACAAGTATCGTCATCTATAGTTGCCAGTGAATTGTAATTTATTGCAGTCGCGTCTGTACAACCATTTAATATACAGGTACCATCATCCTCATTTGCATCAGGATTGTAATTCTCTGCATTATAATTAGTACAGCCTGGAAGCAAACAGGTACCATCGTCTTCGCTAGCTAAGGGATTGTAATTTGTGGCATCGGGGTTAGTACAACCAGGAACTGAACCACAGTCAGCAACTATAAAACTCTCCGAGGCACCATTACCTGTAGGGTTACTATTGTTTGCAATAATAACATTATCACAATTTCTAACATTATAATAACCGCCATTCCAACCATCGCCATAAGAATCTATAGATTCAAAAGTATAAGAACCTTGTTCTAAACATACCGAAGTATAATAGTCTGAATTATCACTGTAGGTTCCACCACCACCAGCTACACCATCGCCTCCTTGAGTTAATATTACCCAAGAAACCTCATTTGCATAAGTTCCTGTGTGAATTTGAACAGTTATAAGTTCCTCATCACAAGAAGAATCATCGACTAAACCAGTAGCGATAAGATTTTCATATTGCCATAAGTTTACTCTTCCACCTTGAGAGGAGTGTAATGCAGCATGAACTCTAGATCTCTGTCCGGTAGTAAACATATTAGTACATTCTGTATAGTCCATATAATTTTGAACATTGTCCAAAGAACCACAAGTAGATTGGTTGGTGTTACAACCATATAGTGTTCCTGCTGTATTTGGAGTATCACTAACGCCATCATCTTCGTTACAATTAGCTTCTAATTCAGCATCGTTAGAATTCCCCCATGTGTGAGCTAAATTTAAATAATGTCCTATTTCGTGTGTAAGTGTAGTAGCAGAAAAATTAGAGGAGCTAGAAGTTCCCGAGGTTCCAAACTGACTATGTCTACACACAATACCCTCGTTACCATTAGGCGCAGTACCCGGATAATAGGCGTAAGCTCCTGCACCACTCTCTATATTGTCTACCACCCATATATTTAAATACATGTCTGAATCCCAATTTACTAAGAATTTTACATTTTCTCCTGCACTGTCGGTAAAGTCAGATTGTGTTCTGGTGATTCCAGAAGTAGCATTACCACTCGGATCTAAATTAGCGAGTTCAAAGTTTATATTAAGATTTGATTTCACACCACTAAAAGCTGAAATTACAGAGCTAAAATCTGAGTTACCCGCATTAAAATCTTCGTTTATTGCAGTAATAGCACTTGCGACTTGACTAGAAGAGATATTTGAATAAGAGTCGTTATAGATTACGTGTATTACTACGGGGATTGTTTTTTGGGCAAAACTAGATTTTGAATTGATGATTTGTTGGATCTCAATTTCGTAAGCCGCTCTCATTTCTAGTAAAAAAGGTTCTTCTGCATACCTATCGTTCATGGTATTTGTAAAGCCACACGGATGAGTTTGTCCTATTACTTGGAGGAAGGAAAGAATAAAAAATGGAATAATAAGAATTTTGTTCATAAGAGCTATGTAAATTTTCATAAAGATACTAAAATATAGACTAGGTTAACAAGGCTTAAAACATTGGAAATCTCTATGCCTAACATAAGAGAAAGCTTAAGCATATCGTCATGAAAAAGGATAATACTTACTAGACTTTTGCAAATTAAGTATCGTTACTCCTGGATCTATATATACATTAATAGACATTGCCTGCACACAAGCATCTAGTATAGCAGCCAACAAAATTCTCTACAAACTATTTATGTTCAATATTACAATACTAAAAACAGCGATAATATGTTAAATTATATCGTTAAATAGTTAAAACGTAACGTTAATACATTTTTTGAAACTATATGTAAAGCTTTAGTATATTCGCTATATGCGTAATATAAAAATCATTGTACTATTTTTAATAAGCACTACTTTCTGCTTAGCACAGGACCACCATTTAACTTTAATTTCCCAAAGAGATGGCTTATCTAATGCCGCAGTAATTACAATAGCTCAAGGTGAGAGCAACTATTTATGGCTAGCCACTTCTTATGGATTAAATAGATACGATGGCCATTCTGTGAAGACCTTTTACAGAACCGACGGACTCTTAGATAACACCATAAATGATTTGCATTTTGATACTAGTGGTTTACTCTGGCTAGATACTAAAAAAGGTGTGCAAACTTATAATGGACACAGTTTCGAAACAATCACGAATTTAGACAGCTTAAAGACTCCTCAGTTTGAGAGTAAGAATCTAGTCGATTATACCTTTTTAGAAAACCGACCTTTTAGCTCTAGAATAGTAGATACACTAAGCTATAAAAACAAATTTTATGTAGCCACTTTCGGTTCAGGCTTATGGACTTATAACAAAGGCCTTTGGAAGGAAATTGACAATAAGCTTGGCTTGTTCGATATTAGCATTTACGATCTGTTTATAGATAAGGATGGGCAATTCTGGATTGCTTCCAACCACGGATTGACGTTGTTTTATGAATCAGAATTTCAAATAGTTCCTTTCGATACCATTAGGAATAGTTTTGGAATGCTGGAATTTGAAAATGATATTTGGGTTTGTTCTAGAACAGGAATTGATAGAATTAGTGATTCTAAAAGTATTCATTATGGGCTTGAAGAAGGGGCAAGCTTTATGCTAAACATAAATACAAATCATAATAACAAATTACAATGTGGGGGCATTGGCGAAAAGATATATGAATGGAATGGTAAGGATTTTAAAGTACGAACAGGTTTTAATGAATTACTGAAAGGTCAATTTGTATACGATATAGAAACGCATAAGAACAAAACCTATTACGCCTGTGGTGGTAGAGTACTAGTAGACGATGGACTAAAAGTAACAACCCTCCTACCAGATTCTATTGGGGGTCTGTCTTACGATTTGCTAGCAGACAATGAGAATTTATGGATTGCAAATTCAGAAGGCATCCTCAGAATAAATGACACCACTATAAAGCGGTATTCTACAGATGAGGGAATGTCTGATTCCAATACAAGGTTGATAGAAAAAGACCCCTATGGTACTATTTGGGTAGGCACCTTTTCGGGAGGATTACTTCAATTTAAAGAGGACCATTTTACGAGCTATAATCTAAATAATGGCTTAAACGATGAGCTTATAAAGTCTATAAAATGGGATAATAATAGAAATGCTCTATGGTTAGGAACCAATAATGGGCTGCATTTAATTAACATCGATAGCTTAGGAAATATAGTGCAAATAGAAATGTATGCT
>CAJWJW010000016.1 GCA_913041775.1 uncultured Flavobacteriales bacterium | reverse complement strand
ATATAAGTCCAATTGCAATCAGCTTTTTCTTTCAATACAAAAGCTATGAAAGAAGAGATACAACTAAGAATTAAAGAAATAGAAGTCTATTTAAAAGGATATATGGATGAGGGGAAGCAATTTTTTGCTTCTTCCTCTTTCCAGTCTCATAGTATACCTATGCTTCATATCCTCAATAGCATTGCTCCAAACTTCCCTGTTTTCTTTATTGATACTGGATTCCATTTCCCAGAAACTTTGGTGTTTAGAGATCAAGTTGCAAGTCAATTAAATTTGAATGTTAAAAACCAAAGAGGTGCGACCTCCTTGGTAAATCAATTATCTAAAGAAGATCGTTTTTTGTTCCAGTCTGACCCTGGCTATTGCTGTACAATAAATAAAACTCAGCCAATGGATAGCTTAATGATGCATTACGATATCTGGATTACAGGAGTTCGGAAAGATCAAAATGCGAATAGAAGCAGCATGGGTTATGAGGCAGAAGGACCCCATAATACAATGCGATTTCATCCTATGATTCATTGGAATAGTAAAATGATTTGGGAATACCGAAAGATGTATAATCTGCCTACTCATCCACTGGAAGAACAAGGTTTTTTAAGTATTGGCTGCTTGCCTTGTACACAGAAATTCTCTTTGGAAACTGATGATGGTAGAGGTGGTAGATGGAAAGGAATGAAGAAAAATGAATGTGGATTACACACCGACTTAATTAAATAGGATGAAAATACTTATTACTGGAGGTTTAGGTTATATCGGTTATACTTTAATTGAGCAACTTAACAGTTTAGCAAGTAGCGAAAATGAAATTGTGATTTACGATAATTTGTCTCGTAATGAATTCTCACTTTTAAATGCACATCATTTAAATGGAGAGAATATTCGTTTTGTAAAAGGAGATTTGCTCGATAACCATAAACTTCAAAAGGAAGTAAAAAAAGCAGATGTAGTCATACATTTAGCTGCTATGGTTACTACGCCTTTCGAAGATAAATTCTTTCATCATTTCGATCAGGTTAATCACTGGGGAACTGCAAATTTAGTTTCTGCAGTAGAAGAAAGTGATGTGCAACATTTCATCTATCTGAGTTCTATTTCTGTGTATGGAAATAATGAGGCCTTAGTTGATGCGAATACTTTGGTGAATCCTGACTCCTCTTACGGAATTAGTAAATACCAAGCAGAGAAACATGTACAGCGTTTAGTAAAAAAGATTCCTACACATATTATAAGATCTGGTAATGTTTACGGTTATAATCCTGCAATACGATTAGATGCAGTAATTAACAGGTTTATGTACGAGGCACAATTTGAAGGACGAGTACGTATTAATGGCGATGGTTCTCAATACCGTGGTTTTATATCGGTATTCCAGCTCAGTCATGTAATCACTTCATTAGTACAAAATCCTAGCTATATTCCTGGTGTACATTTAGCGGTAACAAAATCGCTAAGCATGAACGATGTATTAGAATCGATATTAAAAATATATCCTGATACTGAGTTTATTCATAGCAACGAAAATATGCGTATGAAATCTATAAAAGTGGAGACTCCTTCCAAAATAATTGAGGATTTAAAAATTAGCTCCACCGACTTTAACGATGCATTAGTTACTTTTAAGAAGTCTTTTATTTAGTAATATATGAACTACTTATTACTCAATCAAGAAACAACTCGACTCCGCTTTAGACCTTTAGAAAAAGAAGATTTTAATGCGTGGTTTCCTTTTTTTGAGGACAAAGTAATACTAACTTATTTTGGGATAGACACCAGTTTGAGCCAGCAACAACTTTGCGAGAATTGGTTTGCAAAAGTGTTTGACAGATATGAAAATAATTTAGGGGGAATGAACGCTATGATTCTCAAAGAAACGGGTGCTTTAATTGGCCAATGTGGATTGCTTATTCAAACTGTACAAGATAAAGAACGACTAGAGGTAGGTTATTCATTATTACCCCAATATAGAGGTTTTGGATACGGTACAGAAGCCGCTGTTAAATGCAAGGAATTTGCCTTTGAAAATTTATTAGCTGAGGCTTTAATGTCTATGGTTCATGTTGATAATAAAGCGTCTGAAAAAGTAGCTCTAAAAAACGGAATGCTACTAGAATCTGTTCTAGAGTACGACGGAATGATGGCTAAAATTTATACCATAGAAAAAGGATGAATATTTTAGGAGATAAGAAAAAATCAGAAGTTATTTATGAGCATTCTAGCTTAGCTATTTTGGTTGCTATTCCTTACGAGAATAACACGCTTGTTAGAGCTTTTTTTAAGCAGTATAAAAACAAGAAAAACCCACCTTCAGATAAGGTGATAGGTTATAAGATGATTATAGATGAAGAGTTTGATTCTTTAAAGATAGATTTTTCTAATCCCTGCGATTTTATAATTAGTGAGCTTAAATTGTTTCCTCTCAAGTAGGACAGACTGAGTAGAAGATATTTCGAAATTCACCATCGTACAATAATTTAGAAAATGATTTTTAAAAAATTAGAAGCTGTTTTTGGATATAAAAAGTTCAGACCACTTCAAGAGGAAATAATTAATAGAACTATTGCCGGAAAAGACAGTTTGGTTCTAATGCCTACTGGAGGTGGTAAGTCCATGTGTTTTCAAATTCCTGCATTATGTTTAGAAGGAATTACGATTGTAGTTTCTCCCTTAATTTCATTAATGAAAGATCAGGTGCAGGCACTCCAATCTAACGGAGTTAAAGCTAGTTTTTTTAACAGCAGTCTTAGTTCCTTTGAAGAAAAAGAAGTTATACAAGACGCTATAAATGGACAAACTAAAATATTGTATTTATCTCCAGAAAAGTTAATTGCTGTAAAAAACTCTTGGTTACAGCAATTAACAATCTCTTTGGTTGCAATAGATGAGGCACACTGTGTGAGCATGTGGGGTCACGATTTCAGAAAAGAATACACCCAGCTAAATACCTTTAGGAAATCCTTAGCACATGTTCCTTTTATCGCGCTTACAGCAACCGCAGATAAATCTACTCGTGTAGATATTGTGAGTCAATTAGCCTTGGAAGATTCGAAGCTATTTATTTCTTCATTCGATCGAAAAAATATTAGTATTGATGTACGTGGTAATGTTACTAAAAAAGACAAACTACAACAGATTGTCAATTTTATAAATTCTAAACCCAACGAAAGTGGGATTATCTATTGCTTGAGCCGTAAAAATACCGAAGAATTATCTGCTCATCTAAATTCTAATGGAATAGAATCTCACTGTTACCATGCGGGTATGGATGGGCAACATCGAGCTCAAGTACAAACAGATTTTATAAATGATATCAGTAAGATTATAGTCGCGACTATTGCCTTTGGAATGGGAATAGACAAGTCGAATGTACGCTGGGTTATACACAGTAATTTACCCAAAAATTTAGAAGGTTATTACCAAGAAATTGGTCGTGCTGGTAGAGATGGCTTAGCTTCTGAAACACTCTTGTATTATTCCATGCGCGATGTGGTTTTATACCGTCAGTTTGCGGCAGATAGTGCTAATGGCGAAATGCAAATTGATAAGCTTAACAGAATGTTGCAATTCTCTCAAGCGAAGTCTTGTAGGAGGAAAATACTTCTTTCATATTTTGGTGAGTTTTTAGCCAATAATTGTAATAATTGTGATGCCTGTAGTAATCCTCCACAAATTTTTGATGCAACTATAATTGCTCAAAAAGCATTGTCGGTAACTGCTAGAATGAATGAGTCTGAATCTTCTGTTATGGCAGTAAATGTTTTAAGAGGTTCTCAAAATGCAAAAGTATACGATAAAGAATACCACAAACTTAAAACATACGGTATTGGTAAGGATATAAGTTTTTACGATTGGAATGATTATTTTGTACAACTGACCAATTTGGGTGCTTTAGAAATTGCCTACAACGAAAGCTCGGCACTTAAGATTACTCCCTTTGGTTGGTCTATTCTTAAAGAAGGTAAAAGTATTCAGCTTTCTAAGCCTATTGCCGAAAGCGAAAAGAAAGCCAAAAAAACAAAATCTAAAAAAGAACCTAAACAAAAAGTTAATAAAGCTTTGTTTGAGGAACTTAGAGCGCTGCGGACCAAATTAGCTCAAACAGAAAAAGTACCGCCGTATATTATCTTTAGTGATAAGTCGCTCGAAGACATGGTTACTATTAGACCTATTACTACCTCTAAGTTTATGCAAGTCTCTGGAGTAGGACAGAATAAATTAGCGAAATACGGTTCTCAATTCATGGCTCTTATTAAAGAGTTTGAACTCAATAATGCGAATACTAAAACAACTACTAAATTAGTTTCCTACAATTCATATATAGGTGGCTTAACTGTAGACGAGATAGCTATTGAACGAAAGTTGAAGCCTTCCACAATATTAGTGCATTTAGTAGAATGTTATTTGGATGGCTTAGCTATTGATTTGATGGTTTTTGTTACAGAAGAAATACTGGTGTTGGTTAAGGATGCGTACGTTAAATGCGAACAACCTATCACCATGAAGCCGATATTTGATTTGTTAGATGAACAGATTCAATACAACGATATTCGTGTTGCTCTAGCAATATTGAAATTCAATAAACGGATTTAAGGCTATTTTCTATTTTGTACGTTTATTAAATTCCTTAAGTTTAACTAAATTTATTAAATATGTTAGACCCCACTGTATTTGCAATTCCATTGTTTGCGATCTTGATCTTTGTAGAGTTATTTCTTACATTTAGACTAAAATCCGAAAACTACACTAAGTTAGATGCTTTTAGTAGTATTTCTATGGGGCTTGGGAGTATGTTGGTCGGGATTGTTACAAAAGTAGTTGTCTTTGCTGTTTATTCTTTCGTTTACCAGTATAGGTTGTTTTCTTTCGAAATGAGTTTACCTATAATAGTCTTGCTCTTTTTTTTAGACGATTTCTGTTATTATTGGTTCCACCGATTAAGTCATAGTATTCGTTTTTTATGGGCTTCACATAGTATTCACCACTCTTCAGAGAAATACAACTTGTCTACCGCACTTCGGCAAACATGGACGGGAGACTTAACGGGTACCTTTTTGTTCTGGATTATTTTACCCTTTATTGGCTTTTCTCCAGAATGGGTAATGACGATGAAAGCCCTAAGTTTAATTTACCAATTTTGGATTCATACAGAAGTGATTACAAAATTACCACCTTGGTTTGAATTCGTATTCAACACCCCTTCTCATCATAGAGTTCATCATGCAGTTCAAACACAGTATTTAGATCGCAACCATGCGGGTGTATTAATTATATGGGATAAGTTGTTTGGTACTTTTGTGCAAGAAGATGAAAAACCCGTTTATGGATTGGTTACCAATATAAAAACTCATAATCCTATTAAAATTGCCTTTGTAGAATGGAAACTGATATTTAAAGATTTCAAATTAAAAATCCCTTTTACCACAAAGCTCAAATACTTTTTTATGCCTCCAGGTTGGAGTCACGATAATTCTAGAATGACTTCAGCTCAAATGAGGGAAAGAAATATAGAAGGCTGAATTACCTTGTTTACCACTTAGCTTGTCGAGGTTCAAAGCTAAACGATCAGAATTTTTTCAGCTAACTAACTAACTATCCATTCAGTCTTTTATGATCTGCTAAAAACTGTTCCAATCCTTTTGTTGTTAGTGGATGATCAAACATTTTTACTAAAATAGAGTAGGGAGCAGTAACTACGTCCGCCCCAAGTTCTGCACATCTTACAATATGATTTTGATTTCTTATTGAAGCCGCGAGAATTTGAGTTTCGAAATGGAATTGATCGTATATGCTGCGTATACTTTTTATTAAACCTAATCCATCTTCATTAATATCTTCTAGTCTTCCAATAAAAGGAGAAACATATGTTGCGCCTGCTTTAGCTGCTAAAAGTGCTTGGGCAGCAGTAAAAATTAAAGTACAGTTTGTTTTTATTCCTTTTGTAGCTAGCTCATAAATCACCTTTATGCCATTCTTAGTCATCGGAATTTTAACAACTATGTTTTTATGTAAGCTAGCTAATTCATAAGCTTCTTCTAGCATCCCTTTATAATCCAACGCGATTACTTCAGCAGAAACTGGTCCTACTGCTAGGGCGCATATAGCCGTATAATGTTTTATCCAGTTTTCTTTTCCCTCAATTCCTTCCTTGGCCATAAGGCTTGGGTTTGTTGTAACCCCGTCTATAATAGCAGTTTGACTTAGTTCTTTTATTTGGGGGTAATTTGCTGTATCTAAAAATAGCTTCATAGTGTTCTGCTTTTATAGTTTAATCCGTCTACTGGACATTTTAGACGATATTTTGATTATTCATTTTGCTTTATAGTTCACTAAAAGTACCTTTTATTTACTTACCATTCATTTGTAGATTAATTTTTTATGTATTTTAAATACTCAAAAACCACCATAGTAAAGTCGTTTTAGTCTACAGACAATTATAATCTTAGTAATAAAAGTGAGTTTCTTTGGTGTTAGACTGTTTTTTTTATTAAGTTTGTTATTCAAAGACTAAAATTGTATTTTATTAACTAAACCCCCCCGTTATGAAAAAAATCTCATTATTTATTATGTCAATTTTTGCTATGGGTATTACCCTAGCGCAATCAGTTGACGATTTCTCATTTGTACCTGCAACTACAGACAACAATATGTCAGTGGTATTTCCTGCTGGAACATTAAATGATTTTGCTGGAGGAGACTTAATGGCTTTTAAGTCAGATGGATCTCCTATATCTGCGGCATCTACTATTGCCGTAGATGGTTCTGGTGGTGTTGCTGCTACAGGTACTGATAACCTTTGTGGTTGTGATTATCTTTCAGGTGGTGATGAAATTTCTTTTGCTATTTTAATGAATGGTGAAGTAATTGTAATTACAGACGTTAATCCTGCTCTTACTTATACGGCGAATGGATTCGAAATGGTAAGTGGTTCTTTAGACTTTAGTGTTGACGGTTCTGCTGTTGTATTTGGTTGTACTGATGCTTCTTATTTAGAATTTGATGCTTCTGCAAACTTAGATAACGGTTCTTGTGCTGTATTAGTTGCTGAAGGTTGTACTGATGGTGCTGCTGATAACTTCGATGCTTCTGCAAACACAGAAAACGGTTCTTGTTTATTTACAGGATGTACTGATGCTTCTGCAGACAACTACGATTCTAACGCTAATGTTGACGGATACTGTCAGTTTTTAGGTTGTATGGATGCTACTGCATGTAACTTCGATGCTTCTGCTAACGAAGACGATGCTTCTTGTACTGGTCTTATCGGTTGTACTGATGCTTCTTATTACGAATTTAACGCAGGTGCTACTTGTGATGATGGTTCTTGTTCTTCTTTAATAGTTCCTGGTTGTACTGATGGTGCTGCATTTAACTTCAATGCTTCTGCTACAGAAGATGATGGTTCTTGTCAGTCTGTAGTTGTAGGTTGTATGAACCCAGCTGCTGATAACTTTGATGCTGCTGCAAATACCCCAGATGATGACTCATGTGAATACTCTAAAATTAACCCATGGGGTCCTAGTGGAGGATCAGAAGGATCACCTTCTAACATTACTTCAAACAACATGTCTGTATTATTCCCAGTTGAAAACTTAGGTGTTTGGGATGGTACTGATATGCAAGATGGTGATGTTATTTTTGCTGTATACGAAACTGCTCGTTTAGAAAATGAATGGGTTGGATTCTCTGAAGTTTCAGGTATTCAGTCTGCAGGTGGAGTAAGATGGACTGGTGCTCAAGTTGGTATGCCAGTATTTGGATCTGATAATAACCAAGACAACGGTTTTCAAGAGTTTGAAGATTTAGTTTGGTTAGTAGAAGCTGCTGATGGAACTATCTACAATGCATCTTTAACATATGCTACTGCAGGTTTTGATGGTTCTTACGAAGACGGAGAATTTGTTATTGTAAGTTCTGTTACTATTGGTGCTCCTTATTACAATGGTTGTATGGACGCTACTGTCTCAAACTTTAAGCCTTTAGCAACTGAAGATGATGGTTCTTGTGCTGATGCTTACTCTGTAGGTTGTATGGACGAATCTGCTGTTAACTTTGCAGGTGCTGATGCTAACCCTACTCATGACAATGCTCTTAACTTTGGTGATGCATTTGTTGAGAACTTAGGTGTTGATTTATTAAGCGGTTCTACTTCTTCTATAGATCAAGCTGCTAATATTCACGACCAGTCAATGTGTCAAACTCAAGTTGAAGGTTGTACGGATGCTATGGCAAACAACTATGATGCACAAGCTACTCAAAATGACAAGACTATTTGTGATTGGACATTAAACGGAATGACTGAGTATAATGTTGATGCTGATGGTATTGTTTTAGATATCGACTATAACTTTGGTGCTGTTGACCCTAATAACGAAAATGACGGTATTGTTGGTTCTGACTTCGGAAACGCTAATATCTTATTTGATGCTGGTGCTTTAAATCCAGCTGGACACGTTATAGACAACTTAGCGACTGTTATGGAATGGATTGATACTGACGAGATTGATGATGCTCAAGAGTTATCTGATACAGTTCATGATATGCAAGCTCGTTACGATGCAAACAATACTTTATTACACGACTCTATTGCATTTACTTTAGATTCTGCAGCAGTTGAATTTGCTGCTGATGAAGTAAGAGATGCTCAAGAGCTATCTGATACAATTACAGATATGCAAGATCGTTATGATGCAAACAATACTTTATTGCACGACTCTATCGCATTTACTTTAGATTCTGCCGCAGTTGAATTTGCTGCTGATGAAGCAAGAGATGCTCAAGAGTTATCTGATACAATTACAGATATGCAGGCTCGTTACGATGCGACTGTATTTGCTATGCAAGCTGCATATGATGCAAACGAAGCTATGTGGACTGCTTATACTCTAGCGACACTTACTACTTCTGATTCATTATTACAAGTAACTAACGATACTCTTGATTACCATAGAGAAGCTTTAGTTATCGACTTACATACTCAATGGAATACAATAGCTTACTATTTACACCATGAGTCTCCAGTTGTAGCTCAGTTCGAAAACCAATTCGGTTCTGAAACTGCTATTGCTGAAAATATTAACATTGTTAAGAATAACGAAGGTTTATTCTACTGGCCAGAATTTAACTTTGACGGTATCATTATGTTAGAGCCAGGTCAAGGTTACCAAGTAAGAGTTAAAGATTCTTCTAATGGTAAATCTGACTTTATCTTCGATCATTCTATCAATGCAGATGCTTATAGAACTCTTATTCCTACTGTTCCAGCTTGGGCAATAGAAATGGATGTTCAAAACCATCCAAACGATATTCGTACACTTGTAAGAGTTGTGAATATGTTAGGTCAAGAAGTTAATCCTTCAAATCAATTCAATGGTGAAGTATTATTGTACATGTACAATGATGGAACTGTAGAAAAGAAAATGGTAGAGTAATCTTTAAAACTATTAAAAAGCCCTCTCTATCAGAGGGGGCTTTTTTTTCTTATTTACAAACTTAATTCACTCAAAATGAAAAAAATACTTACTTTAATCTCTTTTGCATTAGCTGGATTTAGTGTTTCTGCACAAGATTGTGAATTACCATCTTCGGATGTGTTAAATACTGGTGCTAACATGACTGTTATGTTACTTCCAAATGTTATTTCTTCCTTAGAGGCTAGTTCTGCAGATGCTTATTTAGTTGCATTAACAGTAGATGGTTCTATTGTAGGATCTACTAATGTTGGAAGTAGTTTCCAAACAACTATTGCTGTATGGGGAGATGATGCTTCTACTACTGATGTTGTAGATGGTGCTCTAGCAAGTGAAGTTATTACTTTCCAAATGGTAGATGGTAGTAGTTTATTTGATGTAGTATTACCTTCTATAGTATCTTATACTACTAATGGTATGGTTGTACAAGCTACTCCAGCAGTAGTAACTGAGGTCAATTGTTCTGTCTCTGAGGATGTTTTAGGTTGTGTGGATCCTACTGCAAACAATTACGCTACTAGTGCAACTGCAGACGATGGTTCTTGTACTTATGGTACTGCAATTGAATACCAATTGTCTGCTGGTTGGAACATGGTAGGTTATACAGGTACTGCTGATAATAACGGTATTGTTGATCAAATGGATGCTGCTTTAGGAAATGCTGCTGGTACAGCAAATACTTTCCAAGTAATTAAAAATGTATCTGGTCAGTTTTGGTCAGATGCTTTCGCACAAATCAATACTTTTAACCAAGGTCAAGGGTATATGATGTATGTGAACGGTGCTACAACTACTGTTAACTTCCAACAAACTTCAGGGTATATCTCAGGTATTGAGTATGCATTAAGTACTGGTTGGAATATGGTAGCCTTTACTGGTGATGTTGATGCAGAAGACAATATAGTTTCGGCTATGGATGCTGCATTAGGAAACAGCGCAGGTACTGCAAATACTTTCCAAGTAATTAAAAATGTATCTGGTCAGTTTTGGTCTGATGCTTTCGCACAAATCAATACTTTTAATCCAGGTCAAGCTTACATGATGTATGTTATCGGTAGTCCAACTACTGTTAATTTCCAACAATAATAAAAGCTTAACACAAATAAAAAAAGCATCCCTCGGGATGCTTTTTTTTATGCTAAAATTTTTCTAAAAAATAATTATTTATGATTACCCAATCAAAACATTCCCATCCATTTCTCTAGGAATGCTAACATCCAAAAGCTTTAATATGGTAGGTGCCACATCCGCTAGCTTACCATTCTTAATTTCTGTAAAGTCTGTATTTACTAAAAAACAAGGAACCGGATTGGTTGTGTGGGCTGTATTTGGTGTACCATCTTCATTTATCATAAAGTCAGCATTTCCGTGATCTGCAATTATTATAAAGCCATAGTCTTGCTTTAAGCCAGCTTCTACAACTTTTCGAGTGCAAGTGTCTACAGTTTCTAAAGCTTCTATCACAGCACTGTATACACCAGTATGTCCTACCATATCTGGATTAGCAAAATTTAAACAAATAAAGTCTGTTGGATCGTTTTCAATTTCAGTAATTATTGCATCACATATATTTTGTGCGCTCATGGCTGGTTGTAAATCGTAAGTAGCCACTTTTGCTGAGGGAATCATAATTCTCTTTTCTCCAGTAAACGGTTCTTCTCTACCACCCGAAAAGAAAAAGGATACGTGTGGGTATTTCTCCGTTTCTGCTATACGTATTTGAGTTTTCCCATTTGCAGACAGTACCTCACCTAAAGTGTTCTGTAAATTGTCTTTAAAAAATAATACTGGAATTCCTTTAAACGATTGATCGTACAGCGTCATCGTTATATAATTTAATTTCAGCTTGTGCATCTTAAATTCTGGCATATTAACTTGCGTTAATACACTTGTAATTTCTCTACAGCGATCTGTTCTAAAATTAAAACAAATAACTACATCGTCTTCTTTAATAGAAGCTATCGGATTTCCATTTGCGTCAACCTTATAAATTGGCTTTATAAATTCATCAGTGATTCCATTCTTATAAGATTCACCAATTGTCTCACTTATACTTGTACTTTTAGTTCCTTTAGCATTCACTAGTAAGTCGTATGCTAATTGAACTCTCTCCCAACGTTTATCTCTATCCATCGCGTAATAGCGACCTATTATACTTACTAATTTAGCAGAAAGATGTGCTGTTTTAGCTTCGAGGCTTTCAATAAATCCTTTTCCACTCTTTGGATCTGTATCTCTACCATCTGTAAAAGCATGAATGTATACGTCTTTTAAACCTGCAGAATCAGCCAATTCACATAAGTGATGTAAATGATCTTCGTGAGAATGAATACCTCCGTCGGAAACCAATCCCATAAAATGAACGGCTTTATTTTGTTCCTTGGCATACTTAAAAGCTTTTTGGAGCTCTATATTGTCCTTAAAAGTATTCTCTTGAACCGCCTTGTTTATTTTTACTAAATCTTGGTAAACTACTCTACCAGCACCAATATTTAGATGTCCTACTTCAGAATTCCCCATTTGTCCAGCAGGTAAGCCTACATGCTCACCATCGGTAAGTAATTCTGAGTTTGGGTAGTTTTTATACAAAGAATCAACAAAAGGAGTTTTTGCATTTTTCATTGCATTCGATTGGCTCGCATTTCCATGTCCCCAACCATCAAGAATTAATAAGGCTACTTTTTTCATCTCTTGAAATTAATTTTTGCAATTTACGTTTATTACCATTGTCATCGCTATTGAGTTTTCTACAAATAGTTCAAATTTTATTCTTTTATTTAATATTACTTATAGTCTTTTTAGAATCTACAGTATATGCTTATTAGATACGATGCAGGACAAAAAATATTTGTTGTTTTCTTTTCCTTGATGAAAAGAAACAAAAATCATGAATCATTTCTTTCTTAACGCTACAGAAACTTTAAAATGGCTGCCAAAATGAACACGCTAACCTTCCTTCTGTCGGCAAGCTCAAACAGTATTTTATTTACGCTCATTTTATACGTTTCTTTCACTAAAAGAAAAGAGGTTGTAAATAAAAAAAGTGAAATAGAGTCAGGCGTCATTGTTCCTAGTCAAAACTTACAAGTCAAAACTCAAAACTCTTTTAATCCTGTATTTAAACGAACTTTTGACACAAAGACTATTTTAAGACCTTTTTCTCTTTGTAAGAATCTGAAAAATTAATCATTATTACAATATCCTGTAATTTTGTGGACTAGTATATTATACTTTTAAACCTTCAATTTTAAATCCATAAACTCTGAATTTAAAATTAACAATTGTATTTTTGCACTGCAATTTATTAATACACATTAAATAGCGATCATGGAAAAATATGATGTAGCCGTAATTGGTTCAGGCCCTGGCGGATATGTAGCTGCAATCCGTTGCGCACAGTTAGGTTTAAAAACTGCAATTATTGAAAAATACAGTACTTTAGGAGGTACTTGCTTAAACGTAGGCTGTATACCTTCGAAGGCTTTATTAAATTCTTCGGAGCACTTTCACAATGCTAAGCATAATTTTGCCGATCACGGTATTGAAATCGACGTACCAAAAATTAACGTTTCTCAATTAATGAAACGTAAAAATGAGGTAATCGAGCAAACTTGTGGTGGTATTGACTTCTTAATGAAGAAAAATAAGATTGATGTGATTGTAGGATGGGCTTCTTTTGCCGATGCTACACACATTAATATTGCTAAAGAAGATGGTACTATTCAAATTGAAGCTTCAAAAACAATTATTGCTACTGGTTCAAA
>CAJWJW010000015.1 GCA_913041775.1 uncultured Flavobacteriales bacterium | reverse complement strand
TAGTTATGTAAAAATTCGTCTGCAAAGATACTCTTTTATTTGAGTATTACTTTGCCTTGCTGTAATAAGTCATTCTTAAAAACTGGCCTACTTTATCCTTCAAGTTTTTACGCTCTACTATAAAGTCTAAGAATCCGTGTTCTTTTACGAATTCTGAGGTTTGAAAGTCTTTTGGTAAATCTTTACCAATGGTTTCTTTTACCACTCTAGGTCCAGCAAAGCCAATTAAAGCTCCTGGTTCTGCTATGTTAATATCCCCTAACATTGCAAAAGAGGCTGTAATACCTCCTGTTGTAGGGTCTGTTAGCATAGAAACATATGGAACACCTTTTTTAGCTAATTGAGAAAGTCTAGCAGATGTTTTAGCCATTTGCATTAATGAGAATGCAGCCTCCATCATTCGTGCTCCACCTGATTTAGAAATCATCATGAAAGGAATTTCCTTATCGATAGAATGTTTAATTGCTCTAGCAATTTTTTCTCCTACTACAGAGCCCATAGAACCACCAATAAAATTAAAGTTCATGCATGCTATAGTAATGTCCATTCCGTTTAGTTTTCCATAACCTGAAGTAACAGCGTCTTTAATACCTGTTTTCTTTTGGGTTGCTTCTAAACGGTCTTTATACTTCTTAGTGTCCTCAAACTCTAAAGGATCACTCGAGGTCATATTTGGGTCAAGTTCTGTGAATTCCCCACCATCAAAAAGTAGGTTAAAATATTCTACAGAGTTAACTCTTTCGTGGTGGTTACAGTTTTTACAAACCCATAAATTACATTGATGGTCATCAGAAGATTCTACCACCTTACATTTAGGGCATTTGTACCAAAGACCTTCAGGAATTTCCTTTTTGTCTTTAGTCTCTGTAACAACCTTTTTGTCTTTTCTTTTAAACCAAACCATATTGCCTGATTAAAGTGTGTTAATATTATTTAAGTCTTCAAAAGAGCGTTTTAAACGCGACTTAAATGTTAACTCTCCCTCACGTAAATATTTACGAGGATCGTAATGTTTTTTATTCGGTTTATCTGCTCCATTAGGGTTACCTATTTGAGCCATCAAATAATCTTTATTGTCTAGAATATAATCTCTAATTCCTTCTGTAAAAGCAAATTGAAGATCTGTATCGATATTCATCTTTATAACTCCATAAGAAATAGCTTCTCTAATTTCTTCTTTGCTAGAACCTGAACCACCATGGAATACAAAGTCTACTGGCTTATCTTGATCTGTATTGAATTTATTTTTAATGTACTCTTGTGAGTTCTTTAAAATAACTGGAGTTAAAGCCACATTACCAGGTTTGTATACACCGTGTACATTTCCAAATGAAGCTGCTATTATAAATCGGTCCGAAATAGATTTTAATTCCTCGTATGCATAAGCTACCTCATCAGGTTGTGTATACAAATCTGCATTATCTACATCGCTATTGTCAATTCCATCTTCTTCTCCACCTGTAACACCTAATTCAATTTCTAGCGTCATATCTATCTTATTCATACGAGCTAGGTATTTTTTACAAATTGCGATGTTTTCTTTTATAGGTTCTGCAGAAAGGTCTATCATGTGAGAGGAATAAAGCGGTTTGCCGTTAAGAGCAAAATACTTTTCACTAGCCTCAATCAAACCATCAATCCATGTTAACCACGATTTCTGGCAATGATCTGTATGAAGTATAACTGTAGCTCCATAGAGTTCTGCCATTTGGTGAACATGCATAGCACCAGAAATACAACCATTAATAGCCGATCTTTCATCTTCGTTACTCAAAGATTTACCAGCGAAAAATTGACCGCCACCTCTTGAAAATTGTACGATTACAGGAGCGTTTAAATCTGCGGCACATTCTATAACTGCATTTATAGTAGAACTAGAAGTTACATTTACTGCCGGAAGGGCAAAATTATTGTCTTTTGCGTATTGGAATATTTCTTGTACTTGGTCACCAGTAGCTACACCTGGCTTGAATTTATGGCTCATCTTTCTTTAGTTTATGAGAATTAAGAATACAAATCTAATCAATTATTTAAAAGGGTAGAACTATTTAATTAAAAAGGATAACCTAAACCTATATTCAATTGAGAGTCGTTTAGGTTTACCTTATCCCACTGTAGTCTCTTACTTTGGTAGGGTTCTCTTATTGGAAATCCAATATCGGTTCTGAGAATAAAATATTGAAAGTCGTAACGCAATCCAAAACCTACATCTATAGCAATTTCATTTTTTAAATTCCCCCATGTAAAATTGGCTTCAGAATATTTCGAATTATTTATTTTCAGTTCCCATATATTCCCAGCATCTATAAAAACGGCACCTTTTAATTTTTTTACCACATTAAATCGATACTCTAAACTCGATAATAATTTTAATCCTCCTGTATAGAGAGTGTCTGTTGTAGATAGCATTCCTGTAGGTCGGTTAAAAGCCTTCCATCCACGAAGATCGTTTGTTCCTCCAGCAATAAATTTCTTATGAAATGGAGCTTGGCTGGTATTTCCATAGGCATATATTAATCCCCCCATTGCTCTAAAGGCTATATTGTTTTTTTTGTTTACTTCCCAGTAATGTCTATAATCTACACTTGCTTTTATATACTGTGTAAAAATATTTTCTTTGTTCCATAGATTGACTGTATTAGTTGGTTTGCCATTTTCTTGAAGAACTAATTCTCCTGAACTATCCGTTACTTGATCAAAATTTAGTGGTTTTGCTATTACTCGTAAAAGATTTCCTGAAGATTCTATATGGAGTTTTAGATACGTATGATTTTTAAGCTTGTTTATGTTCTGGTTATTAAAGCTAAACGTATAAGAACTAGTGGGAATAAGATGGTTTGAATAATCTTTGGCTATTAAGTACTCCGAAATTTCACTTAAATCTGTGGAGTCTCCTTCGAAGTTAACATAGCTAAAGTTAAATAGTGCTAATTTGTGCTGGTAGCTTTGTTTGGTTTTCCATTGATAACCGTAACTCGCTGTAATAGAATTTCTAGTAAATTGAGGTCTTTCTTGTTTTGTTATGGAAGTACTTAAAATGGTTTTTGTTCGAGAGTTTTTATTTAAAACACGATTAAGTTTTATAGGACTAATAAGGCTAGGTATTGAAAGGTTTAAGGATAAACCATTTTCGCTTATATTGTTAAAATTACCCGATCCTTTATAAGTAAGCTGTATGTGTTCGGATCCTTTAAATACGTTGTAATGACTTATTGAGGCAGAACCAGAAATACCTTCGTTCAGTATAGGGTTACTAGTTGCTTCTGCTTCTATAGAATAGGCGATTTTTTTCCCAGGAAGTAGGGAGATATTAGCACTTAATAAAGCTGTTTTATCTGTTCTCTCTATAGTTACAAATTCTATAGATATTTTTTTGAAGTTTATTAATTCTGATAATGATTGATAGGTTATATCTACAAAAGACTTATTGTATAACATGCCTGTCCTCAATAAAATTTTCTCAGAGAGTCTATTTAGATTAAAAGGAACTTTGCCATTAGGGTAAATAAAGTTTAAACCATTTAGTTTAGTAGTATCGTTTAAATGTGCCTCAAGTGTACTTAAGTAAACATTAACCTCGCCTATAAATCCTGTTTTATGTGGTTCTTTTAGTATTGTGCCGTCTGAAGTAGTTTCTACATTTTTAATTATTAAATTTAAATTTAGTGTTTTTGTTGCTTGATTCGTATCCGCTAAATAATAGATATACTCTTTGTTAAATTGATAATACCCGCTATTTTGAATTTCTAATGAAATACGATTTCTCTCCTCTTCTAGTTCTTTAAAATTATAGGTTTGCCCCGATTTAATTTTTGAATCGACAGTCAGTCTATCGAAAATCGTTTTTAATTTCAAGTTTTCTTGTAAGGCAAAGTCTACATGTGCTATTTTGTATTTTGCACCACTTACAATAGAGTATATAGCTTTCGATTTATGTTTTTTGTTAATTGTGTTGAAAATCACATTAACATCTAAGTAGCCTCTATTTTTATAGTATAGCTCAATTTGTGTGACAGATTTCCTAGCCAACCTGTAATTTAATAATATGGGTGCTTTTCCAGTTTTTTTTAAAATACTAGTTTCCTTTTTGGGAGATGATAAATTATAGAGTGCTAAATATAATGGAGCTATACCCAGAAATTTTTTGTTGGGTTGCTGTTTTAATAATGAATAGAGTTCTTTGTTTTTTATTTTATTCCCAGATTCAAGAATGGTGTTTTTTGTAAGTAAATACTGTCCTTCTCCCACATATTTGCTGCTCGAACAATTGGTGAGAATGAGACATAGTAAGAGTGTAGCAAAAAGTGAATGTATTTTAATGTTTGCCTTCAAATTGGATTTTTTACAAATGTATTCTATTGTGCCATTTGGATGTGAATTTAGCACTATTTATTACATGTATTGTATTTCAATTAAATTGCTGTAATTTGAAGCAGAATTCGTACTATAAACGAACTATTAAAAATGCGTACGATTTTTTTTAAAGTGTACATTTATAGTTTGACAAACCAGCCATATAGCTCATGAGAACAACTGAACAAGAAAGTTTGTATGATAATTTAGAAAACCTTTCTATTACTACAGTCCTGGAACAAATAAATAATGAGGATAAAAAAATTGCAACTGCTGTAGAATTGGAGATTCCTAAAATCGAACTTTTGGTAGATCGAATTGTTTCAAATGTTAAAAAAGGAGGTAGATTGTTTTATATAGGTGCAGGAACTAGTGGTAGGCTAGGGGTTTTAGATGCTTCAGAATGTCCACCAACTTTTGGTGTTTCTCACAATGTCGTTATTGGCATTATAGCTGGTGGCGATATTGCGATCCGTAAAGCTGTTGAATTTGCAGAAGACGATTTGTTTTTAGGTTGGAAAGATTTACAAGAATACAATATATCTAATAAGGATATTGTTATAGGAATTGCAGCTTCGGGGACTACACCGTATGTTATAGCTGCTTTAAAAGCTTGTAATACTCGCGGTATTGCTACAGGTTGTATAACTTGTAATCTGAACTCCCCGCTTAGTCAAGTTTCTGATTATCCTATAGAAGTAGTCGTTGGACCTGAGTATATTACAGGTAGTACTAGAATGAAATCTGGTACTGCTCAGAAATTAGTCCTCAATATGATTTCTACTTCTTTGATGATTAAACTCGGTAAAGTACAAGGAAATCGAATGGTAGATATGCAATTGAGTAACGATAAATTAGTAGATAGAGGTGCAAGTATGGTTGCCGATAAAACGGGATTAAATTTGATTATTTCTAAAGAGTATTTATTAAATTTCGGCAATGTAAGAGAAGCTGTAAAAGCATTTAAAGATGGTAAATAAAGACTTATTAGTAAAAGGAATTAGCACTATGCTGTGTTCTTTTCCTTTCTTTTTTGGAGGACCTATGTTAATGTTTTATTCTGTACAAGCAGATAATTTACTTCTGAAAATTACAGCGGGAATATTAATGCTTCTTGCGATGTTTCTTGCTACTAAAGGTCTTATGATTATGGTTGAATCATTTTTTGGTAAACGAAAATAATAAACTGTTTCGATTGTACTTTACAGTTTTTTGTTTGTGCTTTTTTGAATATACTCGTAGTTATAACTTTGCGTTTCTTTCATAGAATTATAAGGATCCAATTCTTCGTAAATCACTTCTATCCCGTCTAAGTCTGTAAGAATTTCTTCTTCTATTTCCCAAGAGTATTTTTTTCGTTGGGGTCCTTCAGATTTATAATAAAACGCCCAGAATAAGCCATTAAATGCACCAAATAAATGTCCCTCCCAAGAAATGTGTTCGTCTCTTGGGAAAATTCCCCATATCATTCCTCCATAAATAAACACCACAACCAACGAAATGGCCATTAGTGGTCTATGCTTACGAATAAACCCACTAAAAAATAAAAAAGAGGCTAATGCATATACTAATCCACTCGCTCCTATGTGGAAAGAAGGTCTGCCACCTAACCAGACTAAAATACCTGTGTATAGTATAGAGTAGATCCATACTCGAGGTGCTAGCTGGTTGTAAAAATGAAATAGTGCAGAACCTAGTAAAATTAGTGGTACTGAATTATTAAATAAATGCTTCCAATCTCCATGAATAAAAGGAGAAGTAAGAATTCCTAGTAGGCCTTTCAATTCGCGTGGATAAATACCATAATGACTTAATCTAACACCAAAATAAGTGCTGTAGCTGTGTATTAAAAACAGGATAACAACAAATAATAGTGGACCTCTAACAGCTTTTAAAAGATCTTTCATCTTCTTAAAATCCAATTTTTTTATGAATTTCTTTATCAGTGGTCATAATGTTTATACCCAGTTTTTTAGCGATCATATCGTGCATGTTTTTTTCATCTTCGCTAAAAAATCCATCTGCAACTGCAATATCGCGGATGTCAGATAAAAAGGTTTTTTTATTTTCCAAATTAAACCCTTTGATCTCGTTTATTGACTTCGCGACAGTTAATACAGTACCAAGTTTTTCGTCTCTACTTAAGCTATTATACCAGTCGTAAGTTTCATCTACTACTCTGTTAAATTCAACTATGTTTGACGGACTTACATTCATCCAAGAAGCTATTTTTCGTTCTATTTCATCAATTATTTTTTCCGTCATAGTATCGTTGCTTAGATGGGCAAAGCCTATGTAAACAAAACAAAATAAGTGATGTGCTGTAGCTGTAGTTTTATTCATCTTTCAAAAAAAGTATTAATTATTTAAAATTTATCTCTATCAAATGTAGCAAAAGAATTTTTTATATATTTAGTCAAAATTAAAAAATATCGAAAAATGAACGAACATATTGTTATGCTGCCATTTAGCGAAGAATGGTTTTTATGGAATTCAATTACTACCTTTTTTATAATTCTAATTACGATTGTTTCTCGAAATGCTAAACCGGAATTTAAAAACAAACTTGCGACCCTAATGGCGATTTGTATCGCTCTAGAATCTATACTTATACAGTTTTACTATTTCCAACTAGGTGTTTGGACTGCCCAAGATTCTCTACCATTTCACTTGTGTAGACTTATGTGGTTTAATTCTATAATTGTACTACTTACTAGAAATCAAATTGCCTTTGAATTATTATTGTTTGTAGGTATGATAGGAGGAATGCACTCTATGCTAACCCCTGAGTTTACACACGGCACAGATCCTATTTTGATGTTAGATTACTTTCTGGTACATGGTGGATTAATTGCTATTCCTATGTATTGTATCTTTGTTTTAGGAATGAGACCTCGAAAATGGGCTTGGCTTAAATCCTTTTTATACTTACAAATATTTGTAGTGTGTGTAGGTTTACTAGATTATTTACTAGGTGCGAACTATATGTATTTAGCTGTAAAGCCAATTGTGGAAAACCCCTTTTTAATTGGCGATTGGCCGTATTATATAGTTGGCCTTGAATTAGCGACTCTTTTACATGCGTTTTTAGTACAAATTCCTTTCTATCTTACGAATCATTTTTTAGAAGATTAGTATGATTTTAATTGTAGAAAGTGGTTCTACAAAAGCAGACTGGATTGTTGTAGATGCTGATGGTGTTAAATGTGAATTTAAAACCAAAGGTTGGAATATAATGCTCTTAAATGAGGCCGAAATGCAGACTAGGTTAAATGCATTAACTCAATTAGTTCCGTTTGTAAATTCTATTTCCTCTGTTTACTTTTATACTCCTGGTCTTGCAATTCAAGAGTATGTTTTTAGTTTACATAGAGTATTGCAAGCCCTATTTATTAATGCCTTAATTTCTATAGAGTCAGATCTATTAGCCGCAGCACGTTCTGTATATTCTGGAGCACCCTTATTCGTATCTATACTTGGCACTGGATCTAATACTGCTTTTTACGATGGAGAAGTCCTACAACAAACCTCACCTTCATTAGGTTATGTTTTAGGCGATGAAGGTTCTGGTGCTGCTTTGGGTAAAGACTTATTAAAAGCATATTTATATCAATTATTGCCAAAGGATCTTTATATTAGTTTTTCAAAATCGTATTCAATTTCAAAAGAAAATGTATTGAAAGCTGTTTATACTCAAGATGCTCCTAACCGATTTTTAGCTTCTTATGTGCCTTTTTTAGTAGCACACAAAAATCATGATTTTGTTAAGGACTTAGTAAGTAATCAGTTTGATTTATATATTAAAACTCACCTAAAATCTAATCCTATAATAAGCGATTATCCAATTGCTTTTGTAGGGAGTGTGGCTTTTATTTTTAAAGATATTTTGAGTTCACTTCTTATTATCCATCAGCTTACGATTTTTTGCTTTTCTCAATCTCCTATTAATGGCCTTTTGCGATACCATGTTCAGAAATTTAATGCTTAGCTAATTCACATAAGTTAATCTTTGAGTAATCAATAGAAAGTAGGTACAATTATTGTAGCTTCAAAAAATCTATTTTCAATAATTTACCTTTGATTAAATTTCAGTTTATGAAAAAAAGTTTACTATTTATATACGCTCTTATTGTATCTCAAGTGTCTTTTGCCCAAGTTGTCGGGAATTGTACTTTTCCTTATAATACACCAGAGAGTTTAGTAGAAATACTAGTAGGCGAAGGAGTGCAGTATTCAAATGTTTCCTTTTCTGGTTTTGATTGTTCTGCTGGTTACTTCAACGGTACCTCTAATCTTGATTTTCAAACGGGTCTTGTAATGGCTACGGATGGATTAGATGCTATTACTCCCGGCAATTTTGGTCTTGGTGCTGGTGGTGCTGGATCTGACTCTGATTTAGAAGAACAATTACAAATGGTAGATGCTTTAAATACAAACTTAAATAATTTAATTATTTTAGAGTTTGACTTTATACCTAATTCTGATGCGGTAACATTTAATTATATATTTGCTTCTCAAGAATATCCCTCTTTTACTTGTTCTCAATACAACGATATATTTGGTTTTTTTCTATCTGGACCTGGTATTTCTGGACCATTTACCAACAATGCAGAAAATATCGCTTTGGTTCCAGATCCTAACAATCCTACACAGTATACTACAACACCAGTAATTATTAATACTGTAAATTCTGGTATTCCTTCGCTGGGTGATTCTGGGCCATGTGATGATATTGATCCAAACTGGGCAGATTACTCCGTTTTTTTTACAGATAATTCTAATACAGAAACTGTTAGTTATCCTGGTTTTGTTACCCTACATGCTACTGCAAATGTTACTGCTTGTTTAACCTATCACATGAAATTGGCTATTGCGGATGTAGCTGATGGTGGAGTTAATTCTGCTGTTTTTTTACAAGAAAACTCATTTAATTCTCTACCAGATATTGAATATGTAGTAGAGTCTAATACCACTAATATTTTTAATCCCAATTCTCAGTTTGTAGATAATATTTACGAAGGTTGTGGAGATGCGAGTATTACTTTTGAACGCCCTCCAGGAATTGGTGGGGACTTATTGATTAATTATAACCTTTTTGGTTCATCAACCATTAATGTTGATTATACACTAAGTAATACCGTAGATAACCAGGTAGTTATTTTAGCTGGTGATGATGAGGCTATTGTTACTGTTGGTGCAATAAGTGATGCCACTTTTGATGATGCTGAAACGGTGCTTATTGAGATTCTTCCTTTAGATTATGGTTGCTATGAAATTCAACCAGATTCTATAGAATTCACCATTTATGATCAGCCTGAATTCTCTATTGAAACGGATGATTTAGCAGCTTTATGTTCTGATGATGAAGTTGAATTAAATGTTATACCTGTTGGTGGTATGGGTGGTTTAATGGCGCCTCCTTATGCTATTCCTCCTTATACTTTTCAATGGACTGGATTTGGAAATACTTCAAATCAAATTGTAAACCCTACCGAAACTACCGAATATTGTGTAGAAGTCTTCGACGTATGCGGTCAGCAAGCTCAAACTTGTATGACGGTTATTGTAGAGGATTATCCAAATTTAGGTTTAATTCTTTCTGATCCTGTTGTTTTAGAATGTCCAGGTGATAATGTTGTGCTTGGTGTAGAAGCTACTGGAGGTATGGGTTCTCTAATGACTTCTCCTTTCCCATTAGCTCCTTATACTTACCAATGGGCAGGTTTAGGAACTAATGCTTCTCAGTTGATTACTACAAGTAACGATACAGAGTTTTGTGTAGAAATCACGGATGTTTGTGGTCAGCAAGTTGAAGGTTGTATTGAAGTTACTATACAAGAGTTTCCAGCAGTTGTTGTAAGCTCCGAGGTTGTCTATGTATGCGATTCTATTGAATTTATTCTTTGTTCAACCGTAGAAGGTGGGAACGAAAATTATACTTTCTTATGGTCTAATGGCGATAATGAAGAATGCATGTTTGACTTTCCAGAGAACTATACTATTACAGTAGTTGATGAGTGTGGTGTAAACGCAAGTGCTTCAGGATCTATACTAGTTGATGAAGCCCCAAATCCTTTCTTTGAATCTGCTCAGTTACCCGATGAAAACTTTGGTATAGATTTAAATAATTACACTCCTACCATGAATGGTTTAAGTTATTTATGGAGCTTTGGTGACGGTTATATTTCAACACTAATAAACCCTTTGGAGCACTTTTACGAAGTCTGGGGCCTGTATACTGTAAATTTAGGTGTTACTACAGAAATTAATAACTGTTATAAAGAATATTCAACTGATGTAGAAATAAGTCCTCTGTATTATTTTTATGCTCCTAATGCCTTTACTCCTAATGGAGACGATGTAAACGATTTCTTTACTCCGTCTATAGTAGGTGCCAAGTCATACGAGATTTATATTTACGATAGATGGGGGAAACAAGTCTTCTATTCGGATACAATGGAAAAAGCATGGAATGGTCTTTATAATTCTGAGAATGCTCTAGAAGGAACTTATGCATTTAAAGTTGTTACTACTAAGCAATTCGACGAGAATATATATGAAGAAACGGGTTACGTAAACCTAATTAGATAAGTGTAATTTTCACTAAAGTATAATTGCTTTAGTGAGAATTGCAACCTTTACAAGATGTACACTGAGTAGGTGCACATTTTTTTTTGTTCTTTTTATATAGATAAAAACAAGCTCCTAGGAATAATACCCCGATAATTATTAAGTCCATTAGCTAAAGATTGTATAAGTTAAAAAGGCTCCTACATATGCTATACTAGTCATTCCTAGTGTTTGAATAATTGGCCATTTCCAAGAGTTGGTTTCTCGTTTTACTATTGCAATCGTACTTACACATTGCATTGCAAATGCATAAAATATAAGTAAGGATAGTGTTACCGCAAAAGTATAGGTAGGCTTTCCGGTTGTGCTGTTTTGTGCTTGCCTCAATTTTTCAAGTATCGTTTTACCATCTTCTTGTTTGCTTCCCACACTATATATACTAGCCATAGTCCCTACAAAAACTTCTCTCGCAGCGAAGGATGCTATAATTCCAATTCCAATTTTCCAATCGTAACCCAATGGTCTAATAAGTGGTTCTATCCCTTTACCTAAGTAGCCCAAATAGGAATGCTCTAATTTATAAGCTGCTAGCGCGTCGTCGTAAGTGTTTGTATTGTTAATCTCTATCGTATTCTCTAAGTACTGTTCTGCGCTGGTAAATGCATTACCAGGTCCAAAACTCGCTAATACCCAAAGTATAATTGAAACGGCTACAATAATTTTACCAGCGTCAAAAACAAAGCTTTTGGTTTTATTAAGCAAGGTGTGAAATAAGTTTTTGATTTGTGGAATCTGATAACTTGGTAATTCTATAATAAATACTTCCTTCGATTCGTCTTTTATCAATTTACTAAGTCCTATTGAAGCTAGGATAGAGCTCACAAAACCTAGTAAGTACATTAGCATTAATACTACCCCTTGAAGGTTAAAACCATAGTCAGTATTGCTCGGTATCATTAACGCTATAAGTATGGTGTATACAGGAAGTCGTGCAGCACAAGTCATAAATGGCACTACCAAAATAGTAAGTAGTCGCTCCTTGGCATTGTCTATGTTTCTGGCAGCCATAATTGCAGGAATAGCACATGCAACACCAGAAATTAAAGGGACTATACTTTTACCATTTAATCCAAAACGACGCATAAAACGATCCATTATAAAGACCACTCTCGACATATAACCCGATTGTTCCAAGAGAGAAATAAATCCAAATAATAGGGCTATTTGTGGTACGAAAATGACCACGCCTCCAATTCCAGGAATTAGTGCTTCGCTTACAAGTTTATTTATTCTGTTATCGGGTAAACTATTTCTAAGCCAAACAGATAAATCTCCAAAAAAGGCATCTATATAATCCATTGGGACAGAAGCCCATGAATAAATGGCTTGAAATATTAAAAACAATATAGAAAAGAATATTAGGTAACCATAGTACTTATGGGTAAGGATCTTGTCTATTTTTTGTGAAATACTTTTGTCTGTATCTATTTGTTTGAGTACACTATTGAGCAATAAATCGATGTTTGTATAACGTTCAATAGCTTCCTCTTTTATGAGTGCTTCTGACTCATATGTAGTTTTAGATAAAACAGACTCAATGTGTTTTTGTTCTTGTAAAGTAAATAATTTATGACTACATTTTTGATGAACGACTAACCAAGCCCAATAATCATTTTTAATGGACTTAATTTCTCTAAGTTGCTCAAAATCTGCATTATTCAGTTTAAAGAGGCATTTGTAAGTGCTAGCTGTTTGACAGTTTTTGAGCTCTTCCTTGAGTTTTTGTAAACCAATGTTTTGTGTAATACTCGTAAGTACAACTGGGCATTTATAATAATCAGATAACTCTTGTTGGTTAATTTGAATCCCTGACTTTTTTATTTTATCGATTCTATTAACAACTAATATGCAAGGGATTTCTAAGTCGCATATTTGACTAAATAGAAATAAATTCCGTCTTAAATTTACTGCATCGGCAATGTATATAATCGAATCTATTGGCTCATTAATATTGAGAATTTCTTGCAGTACTACTTCCTCGTCTAAAGAATGTGGTTCAAGGCTATAAGTTCCAGGAAGATCAATAATGTCGATAGTTTCTACTTCTAAATTTAGCCTACCTTTTTTCTTGTCAACGGTAATGCCTGGGTAGTTTCCTGTAGATTGATTTAAGCCTGTAAGAGCATTAAATAAGCTAGTTTTCCCCGTGTTTGGGTTTCCTATTAAAACGACCTTTTTCATACTTATTCTATGGCTATTTTTTTTGCCTCTTCTAAACGCAACGCAATATCGTTTCCACCAAATTGAATACACAAAGGATCCGATGAAGGAGCTTTCATTCTCAACATTATTTTGGTGTTAGAAGTGCAGCCCATCTGTATAAGTTTTAGCGGAATATTCTCCTGTTGATTTCCTGCGATAATGCCGGTTTCATTAATGTTTAAATTGGCTATAGTTCTCTGGTTTTTCATAGTGCAAATAACCTTATTTAGATTGAATAAAAAAATGAACATTATCCTTTTCACTAAAAAAAAATCTTCTCATTTTCATGAGAAGATTTTTTTATTTAGTAAGTCTTACATGTGAATTACTTCGCCGTAAGCATCAGCTACAGCTTCCATTACCGCTTCACTCATAGTAGGGTGAGGGTGAATAGCTTTTAGTATTTCGTGTCCTGTTGTTTCTAGTTTCCTGGCAACAACTGCTTCAGCAATCAATTCTGTTACGTTAGCACCAATCATATGACAACCTA